>NZ_JAJAFX010000079.1:0-20615 GCF_025384845.1 Photorhabdus temperata
GGAAAAGCCCCCACATCCTCAGCAGAAGGCTTATTTTTTGTTGTATAGATATTAGTCCAATCTTCCTCAAATCCGTAACTATCACGGGCAGAGCGATAAGCAATTCCTCCGTTTCTGTAAACCACTCTTAACTGAAAAGCTGGGCAACTCCCGCTACCATTATAGAAGTGAGCAACAAGCTGGCTGTCCCCTGGACGCTGCAAATCATATAACCCCGTATCTGCGTTCCAAGGGACTTGATTATCAACAGAATATGTTCCTGTTAATCCCAGTTTAAATGCCCCCACATCCCCGGCACTCAGACTGATATCCCCGGTCAGCGCTTTCCCGTTCACTTTCCGACTACTCGGTACCGCACTATTCGCCTTACTCACCGTTTCCGTTAAACCGAGGTTTTTTATAAACTCACTTTTATTAGGGATGTCGGCCCCGTTTTGGGATTTTGACAGGCGAGTGTTGGCGTTGTTGTTGGCATTTGTGGCGCTAGTGTTGGCTGCATTGATTGATTTATTCAGTTCTGAAGACACGGTATTCAACTGAGCGTTTGTAGCGTAGTCACCTTTGTCTTGCTTTGTGTTTAAAGCATCTAGGACCAATTTTGGAGCGCCTAGAAAATCAGCCATTGACTGCCAATTATTTTGTGATCTGTCAGGTTGTTGGCTTATGTTTTGTTTGAGTGCTACATAAAACTTCCCTGAATGCTGGACTGCGGCATATTGCGGATAGTCTACAGTTGAATCCCACTCTGCTAACCCGCGTTGTGATAAGTACATTAACCACTCATCAACGCGCTTACCGATTGCATTAAACCACTCAAGAGGTGGCTTGCCCGCAGTTCTATCTAGTGTTACACCCCAGCCGCGAAGCACATCGGGGAACGTTTCAATCTCGCCGGATTTGGCATCTTGAGCAAAGACTTTATAGTCTGGTTTGTTAACTATTGACATCTACAATCCTCGTGAATTTTCCATCACCGAAACCGGACGCGTGGGGATCATTAGCCCATCCAAACGGGTGGCTATCAGTGATTACTATGTATTTATATTGCACGCCAATTGGACGAGATAATATGTCCAATTTTTTTATCGCATGCAGCCTGAAAGGGGTTAAATAACTTGAAGGAATAACAATATTCATTGTCATATCGTAATTATCGATAATGAACGCTTGATCTCCCAACAAGTAAGAAATCGATAATGTTATATTTCCAATTGTCGGGCGTTGGTAGTTTTTGATAACTTTGGCTTTAATAAAAAATTGATAATCTTTGTCATCAAGATTTGTTGAATCATTCAGAGAGTCCCCGTATCTATAGAAAACACCGGTATTAAAACCAAGTGCGCTATCTATTCCCAGAAAGCCGAAGTAATCTTTTGGGACAAATGATTTCATTGTTCGACTAATGCCAACGTGTCGCCCTATCAAATCTAATCCATAGTTTTCTGATTTATTAATATCGAGTATTTCAGTCAGCTTAACTGCTGATTTGAAAACTATCGCGCTCTCAGAAAGCAAAAGCCCGACTGTTTGCCGGGCCTTGGGTTTTCCTCTGTACTGCCATATCAAAAAATCCTCTGGTTTTTTATTCAATCAACACCTCCACATTCACATTTTCGTGTTTTATGACTGCGCATTGCCGAGGGCCAATATTTGCTTTGTCAGAGCCATTGACTGTAATTGATTTGATATAGAAACCCGCTATTGAATTAACTTGGCATGTCAGACGCATGGCATAAACTGATTCGCCGATGTTAAATTTAGTGGCTGCCAATGCTGACTTAATGCCATCTATATCAATATCATGAAATTCGCTAGTTCTGACTAACGCAACATCAATATTGATATCAATCATTTCAGCTCTATCAAAATTAATTTTTCTGTTCGCTCCAGCGAAGTTAATTTCACATGTTTGTTTACCAAAGAATGCACACCCGCCAATTTTTTTCTTAATTAACATCAGCGCAATATCTTTATTATTGCCGCCGATAATAACAGCATTCATTGAGTGCGCAGGAACGCCAGTAACAGGATCTGTTTGTCCTGTGTAGTTTTCGTAAACTTCTGCTTGTCGAACATCAGGTAAAGATAATAAGGCCGCTTTAATACCTGCTCTATCATCATAGTTATTTACTGAATGTGATTGCATAAAACGAAGTAACAAATTACCGTCCGTTTCTTCATTAGTGCCCTGCTTTGCTGGTTTTGTCGTAACAACTTTTTCTATACCGACTATGACAGTTTCCATTTGCAATTGTTTGTCGGGTTGAAGTGTAAAGGATCCAAGTTCTTTACTACGTAGATTCACTCTTACAGAACCCTGCTCGTTAAGTGTGACATCGTCAAGCATTACCCACTTAACACGGTTATCATCAGTCAAAACTGTGTCTTTCGGTACGTTTACCCCAGCATTACCAGTTATCACTACATCATCAAGATAGCTGTATTCTGCACCACGGCGTATTATTCCCGCATACATTGCCCGTTGTTCTAACCACGCGCCAGTGGATTGATAGGGATCTAGCATCTGCCCGACAAAAGCAATCACTTGGTTAATGTTGGCTAGTTCTTGCGAAAACAACCCTATCATCTGACCGTCCGGTGTATCAGCCTCTAAGTTAATATCTTCGCCGTAGATACGCTTAAATCCATCTGCAAGGCGCTGGTGAATATCTGCAAGTTGGTCAATAACTATTCCTGTCTTAGTAATTTTGAGCATCTGCATTGACCTCATTTCTATTGCCGTAAATATCAATATAAGTGACAGTTACCAGTGATTTTCGGCTATCTCTATCAATTTGAATGTCAAAATCGGTAATTTCTATCACCCCATCGGTCTTCAGAACTGTAGTTTTCAATTCTGATTCCATTTGCATCAAATTTGGATTTTTCCGCAAATAGTCAAACCATCTCACTCCATGATCGGGATTAAGAAACCAGTCGTTACGAAGAGACATGAGCCGGGTTTGCACACACTGAGCAATGGCATCTGATTTTGTAGCGTAATCACTGCGGTTATCTCCGAACGTCCAGTCATGATTATTGTCTAAGCGTCTCACCCTCATTGTGGTTTCCCCGTATTGCTTCCACCTGATTGCACACCGCCGTGTACGTGGGTTTGCAGGTCAATGCCCCCGCCGACAACTTTTGCAGCGCTGACAGTCCCATTAGATTCGCTGTTACCACTGATCTGGTTCCAATTGCCGGACTGCTCGTGATTTCCTGTTTGTTTGCTATTACCCAGGTGTTCAATATCTCCCTTGATAGTGATCTTTCCATTAGTCATGCGAATAAATGTTGAACCGTCGTCAGTCTGCATAGACGCGCCACCAGGAAAGAAATCAGGTATTTTCTTCGGCTGGCTGCAAACTCCGGGGATAAAAAATGCATCGGAATAGTCATGAAGCCGTGCATCAAGGGGAGCGGATTTATTGCCCGTTGCATACCAGCCATCAATACACCGCTCTGAGAAGATAGCTAGCCCTTCATCACCCGCTTTCACCGGAACTGTAAAACAAAATCCACCAGCGCGCATAAATTGAACGGGAACATCTGCTAAAGGCGGTAGTTCAATAACTTCACCGTTACTTAGTGTCTGAGTGATCATGAGTTCGATTGTTGCTGTGTGGCCGTTGAATGAAACAACGCGGGCGGGTAATGCTGTGTGAATATCCAAACGCTCGTTTTCTGCTTTTTTATCGAGTACATCAAGTAGAGTTGGATTTTTGTTCATTATTCACCTTCTGATATTTTCCACCGGTGCACGTTATCAGCGTATGCCAATCGTCAGACATAAAATCGCCCGTATGCTCTAATTCAGTGATTTTATAGTCACCGTTATACTCAGGAATAATTGACTTAATCCGAACCAGGCTGCCGATACGCAATGCAGGATTGCAAAGGCAAGTGATTTGTAGGCCATCATCCGTTTTCTCAGGACTGCCGATCATCCCAGTTTCCTGAGATAAAACGAAGCCCTCGTTGTCAGTCAATACTTTGTTCTTTGGTAACACAATCATGTTGCCGTCTTGCACGGACCAATTGGCACCGTTGTTACGGGCTATCTTGTGCATGATGTCGCGTGCATTGCCAGTTAGTACCTTGCCGCGCGGTAACTGCCGATCTTTTGGTAAATCAACCACACCTTTATCAACTTTCATTGACTTTGTGGCAACTGACAGAATATCAGCATCAGTTGCCCCAGCTTTTAGCGTTTTGTTCACAAGTGCGCCTGTGTAAGCCTCGTAGCCATCCCCGCATGTCAGCTCAATAATGAAATCCAGATCATCATGAACCGTAATTGCTTCGATAATATCACCGGTATAAATCACTCTAAGCTCATCATAACCAACAGCTAGTGATGCCTTATTATAGGTTTTACTGGTAATCAGATTTCGATGTGATTGATTGAGGTTATAGACCCGAATTGTGGCCGGGTTGGGTTCGCTTGTGATTGTCTTGGATACTTCGAAAGTAACTCTGAGATTAGTGATTTCTATTGATTCTTTTGTGTTGCCGATAGTTAATTTAATTTGTCGTCCGAATTGCCTCATGCCATACCTCTTTATCGACAAAATAAATTTTCAGTCTGTTACCCAACTCAGAACGTCTAATAGAATTCAGGCCAAAACCGGAACTATCACTCATCACGATCACAAACGGTAAGTTCTTCGTTATCAATGCCGGGCTATTGACTGTAAGTCCATACATCTGAGCAATGTACTGATCTGTGTTTGTATTGAGCAAATCAAACTGCCAGTCGTTAGATATACGATTGAAATGCAAAGTAAATCTAAGATTCATATTAAATAGACTGAATGATTGCTCTTGTATTTCTTCGGTTGATACTGGGATTTCGTACATCATGAAAATATCCCCTTAAGAGCAGATTTTGATGTTTCTTTCGGCTGAGTCTTGCCCATCTGCTTTTTTTTAGGCGACTTTTTCACATTCAGCCCTTTTGCTTTCTGAGTTTCAACAATGAATATCTCACGCAACGTAAGAGAAAATTCTGCTGAACCATCACTCGTTTGTGTAACCCCAATGCTGACAATCATCATGTTCTCATAGAGCTTGATACCCGTCTGAACTGTGATTGTTTCACCTTTTTTCTGTAAGTTGAGCAAGTCGTTATATGCTTTACCAACACGATCAAGCGTCTGTGATGAATCATCAGCTAATCCCTGATAATCTGGTAGGAACGGAGCCATAGAGCGGCTTGTTGATTCAACAACAGCATCTACAGTAGAGATATAGCGACTTACCAGGGCTTCACTCTGTTTTGTCATAGCTCTAATTTCCATCGGCAATGGAAAGCTATCTATTGCTGATGAGTCAAAGCCCATGAGGTCACTGACTAGCCGCGGCGGTTCATAGCCAACCATGACGCCCGTTACTGTAATCTCTTTCGGTTCAAGAACCGCGTGATCTGCTATGGACGCCCCGGACTCGATAGGGTTTTCCGTCAATCTGAGTGTAGATGAGTGGCTTTCAACAGTAACAGCATCTAACTGAAACTCGCCAATTGAACGAGTGACAATAGAAGCGCTTTGAGTTGTTAAGAAGTCGCTGATTATGTCCATACTTTTCTCTACAACGAAAAAAAACCGCAATTAAGCGGCTTAAAAATGAATAAAATGATGAGATAGCAATTAAGAGTTGGTGATAGGGCGCTTGAGAGCCATGCTCAACAACAAGAGATGGCGGGGATTGCTCCCCGCCGTTGCTCTTACCTGGGTTCGTAATCCATGAAAACAGCAACCTCCGTTTGGCCGCTTCGGATGCGAACCTCACAGAGGTCTTTCCTCGTGACCAGCACAGCCGCTAAAGCGGCAATACAAATAACGATGGCGATAAATATCGCTTTTTGCTGTTTCATGGTTAGCGTCTCCTTGCCTTTCGGCGTGTAAGAGGCTAATCTTATGTTGCAAAGCATAAGAACTGGCCTCACTTCGATTTATAGTCGTGTGGGGCTTTCTTCTATCCGCTCCAGCACGCCAGAGACAGATAGTCTCAAGCGCCCGCCAAAAATATACCAAAGCAAAATATATATATCCATAATATTACATCACGCTACTGAATTTATTTACAGTGAGCCGTCCGTGGCCTTAAATCCTTAAGCTACTTCAACACCGTGGATCAAATGCCGAAGAGCTTTTATGCCGTTCTCATTGTAGCGGAAGGCTTCAACCTGCTTATCAGAGTAAGCGGACTTATCAAGGAAGAACTTCCCATGCTGCTCAGTTTTCAGATTGTGATCATTAGCAATCCGCCCGATTTTGTTAGCTGACAAATCCAGCATCTTCCCTACCTCACCGGCTGTGTAATATTTCTCTTCCAGCGCGGGAAGGGGAACAGCTTCAAAACCAACTATCGGGTTAACAATGTTAGCTGCTGCACACTGTTTTGCCTCATTACTCAAATTGGGCATAAGCTCAAACAGGTTAGTGATCGCATCAACCGACATCTTCAACGTTCTGGCTTTTCTATACTCAGGCAAACCAGACTGGCTTTGCTTGATTGAGTAACTGCCTGTCTCCATGATAGATGGAAGAACGGCTTCACACACCCAATCCTGAAAACGCTCAGCAGAAGGTAAATTACTACGCATTACCAATCTGAACATGTCTGACTGCCCAGCAAGAATGACACCACGGGGGTTGTCACCTAAACCCAATTCTAACGAATCGTTATAATTAAGTTTAATCAAAGACTTACAGTGGTCTTTCAGTGCCTTAGATGGGTTCGTGTATCCCAAGCCCTCGGCTAACTCCACAGCGAAAAACACAGGCTTACCCTTATATTTCAACCCTGAAACGGTTACTAATTGGTCATTGCTTGACTTAAACTCAAAATGTTTGATAATTGACTTCATATATCTCTCCGGTGGTATATCAACTTGGATACCAGCAGCGGCAAACTGCTGGTTTTCCGTTTTAGTACTCTGGAAAATTGATTCGCCATTCGTTACAATGGCTGAGTCGTTTATTACGCTAGGTAAATGACACTCAGAGGCCCTAGTTGTTCGCGCAACTGGGGCTTCGCTTTTATTGTGCTGCATTTTTTGCCCTTTCATCCATATACCAAGCCAAAGCCTGATTCAGAACTGCATTCTTAGAAATTCCCTCTTTATCTGCCAATTTGCAAATTTGCTCCTTCATGAACTCCGTTGTTCTCAGTTGCATTTGTGCGCTCTTTTTTCTGTTATCTAGGCTTATCATATTATCTTGTCCCCTTATTAATAATGTCACAATGACATGATAGCATTATGACACGCATTTACATGATGTCAATATGCTAGTATCCTTTTTCTGTTTCAACTAAACGATTAATGCAGATGACTAATAAACCCGTATCAGCGCAAGATAAATTCATGCTTCGACTACCTGATGGCATGCGGGATGCCGTTGCCGAAAGAGCCAAAGAAAATGGTCGTTCAATGAATTCTGAGATAGTCCAAATGATACAGGACTGTTTAGATAGAAAGGCTCCAGAGACTCAACCAACGGTTTCCCTCAGTCATGAATTGATGGATAAAATCATTGCCCTGGCTGAATCTATCGAAGAGATGAAAGATAAGAAAAATCAGTTAGATAATAAAAAATAAGCCCCTCGCGGGGCTGTTTACTTCTTCTCGTCCATTTCGATGATCTGCTTGGCAGTCTTGCCGCCTATCATCTTGTTGATTGCCTTTATCTTATCTTCCTCGTTATTTGTTACTATGCTAGCAGCCAAACCGACATTGAGGACAGCCTGTTTGAATTTTGCTGCATCATCCTTATCGAGAGAGCGATAAATTTCTTGCGTAGAAGACTTTAAAGCCTTAGAGCTTGAAGCATCAATTGTCAGATCTTTTTCTCCACATCCAACTAAAAAGATAGCCAACACAACCGGTAACATTAAACTTTTCATAAACCTTCTCTTACAACAGTTAAGATCGTTGCTAATTAAATCACTTAAGAGCTGCAAGAGAAAGCAAACTAACCACCAGCGCCGTTATAAAACTGTCCTTTTGTATTGTAACCAGCAATTTTCAATGCTTTATTAAGCTCATTTACAGAATATTGAGCAGCCTTTTCAGGTGACGGAGATGTTATAGATACATTCATATTTACATCACCATGATTTGTCGTTGTTTGTGATGAACTGTTGGTGGTATTGGTAGTATTAGCGATAGCTCCACCAATAAAATCACCTGAACCAGCTATAACAGAAGATTGAATATTCTTAAGGTCATCATCACTAAAACCAAATGTCGCCTCTTCTGCTTTTGTGTTTCCAGTGAAGAAATCTTTTATAGCCCCTATAACCTTCCCAACGGTCTTATCGTAATATTCCACAACCCAGTCAAAAGCCTTTTTAAACGGGGCTTTGATGGCCTCTATAACTCCATCAAAAGTTTTACCGATATTTGATACATACTTATCGGCCTCACTTTCATTCACCCCGAATAAGCCGAGCACGAACTTAAATGCCGTCTTAAATGGTTCTGTAATGTAGCCCCAGACAGCAGAGAAAATTTCTTCGATTTTTTCGGTAAAAGTCAGGTTGTCATTAGTGGCGATATCGATCAGTGACTTGACAAGCTTAAACGCGTTCTCAAATGGACTTTTGATGAAAGCAAACACAGCATCAAACGCTTTACCGATATTATCGATATATCTATCAGCATCTTTTTCACTCACGCCAAACAGTCCCTGCACCCATTTAAATGCCCTCTTAAACGGCGCGGTGATGTAGCCCCAGACTTTCCTGAATATAGAACCTAGACTACTTACAAAACCTTTAGCCTTGCCTTTTATCCAATCAAAAGCTTTGCCTGCCAGTTTCTTCATCAAATCCCATGCGTTGGCGGCCAGTTTTCCCGCAATCCCCCACATCACACCGAAGAAAGCAAAAAAGGCTTTGAGATAGGCAATCAGCCCATTCCATATTTTCATCAGTGCGGCGGTCATCCCGGCCCATGCCTCACTAACAAGATCCATATCGCCGGTAAATAGACCTACAAATAGTTTGAGGACGTTCCAGATATATTGGAAAACTCCGCTGAAGATAGACAAAATTGCTTTAAATGACTTGCTCCAGATTGAGACTAAATTATCAATGATATCCTTGTACTTAGCGTAAAAGTCTTTCCCCCACTTGATGACATCTTTAACCCATTTAACAGCAGGTCCCCAGAACGCGCCAAATAATGACTCGCCGCCATCTAAATAGACCATCAGATCATCAAGCAAGAGAAGCAGGCCAGCTATCGCAGCAATCACCCAAGTCACCGGATTGGCAATGAACGCCATTAGCATGGAACGCTTAAGAATTGCCAGAGCACCAACGATAAGCATAATCGCGGCTTTCCAGCCAATAGTCGATGTGACAATTTTGTTTATCGCACGGACTGAGTTGACAATAACCTGAACAACTTTGCCACCCACTTTGATAATCTTTGTCAGCCCGTCAGTGATGAGCTCTTTGTTTGAAGCGATCCAGGCATTGAAACCATTAACGGCCTTGGTCATAGATGGAACGAGATTGAGCGCTATCTTTGTCTTAACCGAGTCGATAGAGAGCCCCATCTTTTTCATTGACGCTTCGTACTCATCAGCCTGCTTTAGCTCTCTGTCGGATATCTTATAAAGCAGCCCTTTTTCTTTCGCTAAATCCTTGGCACCGGAGATAGAACTATTAATAAAGCCAAGCACTTTTGTGGTCGCAACACTGACAGCCGCGACAACCCCGACAGCCAGCAATTTTAATTTACTGATTGACGCCCCGGCCTCTTCGGCTTTTTGAGCGGCCTGCTCAGTGCTTTTAACTGACTCTTCGCCAACACCCCCCAGGATTTTATTAACCCCATTGGCCTCATTCGCGATCTGCACTGCCGCAGCACCGAGAGCGACAATGACATCTTTGATTTTCGCCGCTTGTGACGTGTCTACGCCGACGCTAACGAGTAGTTCGTCGATTTCCATCGTTTGCCCTCTTCTCAGACAATAGCGTTTCGGCTATGGCTTCATGCATATCCATGACATCAGAGAGTGAATAAATGGTGCGGAGTTCATGCAAAGTACACATGTTTCTCATGATCGGCGTCCACACCATCCAGTCAACATCACTACTTACTGTAGATTCAGAGCCGCCAAGTTCGGCATATTTACCGCAGAGGCGACCCCACCGGGCAAAAAATCCGCAAAGTGAAATTTCAATCCGTCAATGATTAGTTGGAAATAATGAGATCGGTAAGTATTGAAATGCTGATTAAACGTGTCTGGCTTCTGTAGTAAAACAGTATTGCCGTCCGCACCAATCACCGTGACATATTTCAAAATAAATTGTTCAATGCCCTGCATTTCCTGTGAACCAACATTTGAAACGATGGCGCCGACATCGATATCAACCTTATCACCCGCCAATTTAATGCAACCCTTTAACAGGCCAACCAGTTTTAAGGCGTGATTTTTGGCTTCGATGAAATTAGATAAACGGTGTTCGTAATTTATATTGTCAATAATCATCAGTTATAAACTCCCTTTTTGAGTTTCATTGTTGACCGGGTTGATTTCAGTGTCCACGTCATTGTGTTATGGGCGGTACCGCGGGTAACCGTGGGGGGCGTGGTGAAGAAACAACGATCGGCAATAATTTCATCACCGTTAATGACGTCTTTATAATAAATATAGGCCGGGGTATACGCTTTCGGGATATTGATCTGAGTATTGCGTAAGTCATTCAAATACTCATTAGATTCGCAATGTTGCAAAAGCTTTATTGTAATAATTAACCCTTTATTACACGAAGCCACATAAACACCATCCCCATCCACTCCGTAAGTCATATCCCCGTCATCACCAACAGGGGCAAAATTAAGCGCATCGGCCGCATTTTCGTATCCCGATATCTCATAGCCTGATATCGTCAGAATCGAGTTTGCATGATTGTACATACTTATACCTTAACGATTGAATTGGATTGATATATCAACGGAATGAATAGCACCCGCCAATTTGATTGCGCACATAATCGGCATGGCTTTACGCGCTTCTCTGTCAGCAATGGATTGCAAATCGTAGCTGTCAGAGTAGAAATAAAAACCCGCATCTAAGCGATTGCCATATGTCAATTCACCCACATCATTACCCCACCAGACACCACCAGCCAGGAAACCATTCCTCACAAACTCATTACCAATAACAGTCAAGGCACCGATCAGCATTGACTGACCTTTGTCTGTTTGGGGGATTTTTGTTGGATTGGCTTGTAATGTGGTGAATGCCTGTTTCTGACACGCATCAATGAATGCATCCAGGCCAACAATCTCATCAATGAATTGGCCGCCGATCATCGTGCCCTCTGCCAGCATCGATACACCGTCATAGTCGGTATAGAAGTTGATACCCAGCCGCTTGCATTTTTCTGCCTCTGATTGCGTAATCCGGTTATCAGAACGAACGGTTGTTTGCTGCTTAAACTTGACGGTCTTAGCTGAATTTTGCGCGTTCCAGTTTGTAGACAATGCAATAGCCAGTAACGCTACTGCGGCATGATCATCGCCAGTCTTGTTGTACTGAGACATTAAGCGGCCACTGTTTTTGTCATACAGCTTTTTGATGATATTGTCGTTGTTCCACTCGATTTGTTCATCACGCAGAGCGGTGTAAGCAGAGACTTTCATGTCAGCGGATGCAACCCAGGTGTGAATATCATCTAACTGTTCATCAGCAATAGCATCAGCGAAATAGACGCCGTACCAGTTTTGATAAACGTTCTGCAATTTATGCAGAGCTTCAGAGGGCAATTCTTTTTCGACTGTGATAGCGGCTTTGCCGACAACAATCGTTGCTTGCCCGTCTTCCAGTTTCAGCATTTTGCCAACGTAAGTACCTGCGCCCGGTTCCGTGACATAACCTAATTTTGTAGCAGGATAAGCACCGGCAGTTTGCGCCTGGACAATTACCCGGTGGCCGACAGTATCCCAAATAGCTTGAAGATTGCTGTCTTTGGGTAATGCCGCTTGCAGAACACTCGCCACATCAGAAAAATCAATTGCTTTACTGAAATTCAGGCCAGACAGCAAAACGTTTTTACCACCGACATTCAGCATCATTGAGCCATCAGTAATGGCTTTGAATGCGTTAATGCCTGCTGAGATCGTAGACCCTTTCAGAGCATTGGCCGTGGCCGGAATTTCTTGTTTCTCTTTCGCCCACCGAGCGATAAGAGCGCGTTTAGGCGTTGGACGCACAGAGAAAAGCGCTTGTGCTGTTTTGTAGGCTTCCGATTTGGTACCGAATAGATTTGCCACGTCTTGTGCGCTTGACACAATAATATAGCGCGTATCCGCATCAGCGAACGACGTGCCAATCTCTGGCGTAAAAATAGCTATCATACTCAAATCACGGCGTTGTGCCGCCATAGCCTGCGGCATGATCTGAGCATTGACCACCTCTTTAATAGATAAGCTCATTGCTAATCCTCATAAACAGTAATATCGACCGTCTTCGCCTGGTTTACTGACGTTTCAATTCGGTGGATATGAGAGAGAGTTAAATCAATTTGTGCCCGCTGCTCTTTGCCACCAGCAATAGCAGTGGGAAGATTACGGACCTGGGATTTTCGGACTATGCCAGCACCAAGACGCTTAAAAAGAGTTTGCGCGTAACTTGTGCTTAGAACACTGGCGAGTTTTTCGATAATAAGATAAGCATTTTTGCCGAAGGCATTAATAGAAACGATGGTTTCGCGGGTGACAGTGATAATTTCAATTTCTTTCTTAGCATTGAATTTATATTCTTCACCCATTAATTCCGATGTAACCCGATTGACCGTGATAAACGACTGCATATCAGACACATCAGTCTCACCGTCAGCATCAAGCACCTGAGATTCAGGTAATTTCAAAACCGCCGCTATCGTCCGTCTGACTGCCTTCGTATCGAGTTGCGAGAGAGTCGTAGTATCCATAGTCATTCCATCTTGCGTTGCTGATGATGCGCCAGCGATAGCCATTCCAGACGAAAAGCTCTTTATTCTCTACCGACTCTTGCGTCATCACTCTGACAGTCGGGTTATAACGATCCCCTTCTGGCAGAATTTGCAGATCTTCCGCTCCGGCTGGCTGAACGATACAAACAAGCACCCGGCTTTGACCGTCCGATGTTTTGAACTCCAGCTCTTGCCGAAAGAAATCATCGTCAAAGATTTCATTAACAAAATCATCAATCATCGCGAACCTCATAAGTAATGGATTGGACAAGCTGCCCGGTATCAATGAGCGGCTTACTTGATTTCTTCCTCTTGATAGTTGCCTGGCTTAATGGGGGATCAATGCCTGCCTGAATTTTCCTTTTGACATCTCTGGCGACCATCTCCCCCAGTTTTTCTAGCGCTTGCTGCGGGTCACCGTCATTTTTCAACTCAGACTTGATACCTTTCACTAATTTATTGGCATACTTGTCTTTGTTTTCATTAAACGTAGAACGCAGAAATGAGCGTTCTGGAATATTGATGGTGTGAGCAGGTACAGTATGGGTACTGGCAAAGTTAGACTTCGTTGCTTTAACAAACTTACCTTTTCCAGCAAAGGAACCATCTTTATTCATCTTGCGATAAACTGTTACCGCCCTCGCCGGAACCTTTATTTCTGCACCAAACTCATGAGCGACGGCAATCGTCACAATGCTTGTACCGTCCTGATCTGAATTTTTCGACGCAGGCACACCGACAACCACTTTCTTTTTACTTAAAGCCCTTATACGGGCCTCAAGCGCCTTAAGCCCTGCCCCCTTAAAATTGCCAGAATTCTTAATCATCGCACCACCAGCATATGTCGAGAGACAAGTTTACGCAGGCGCAAATACTCCTGCCCGTAACTGCTGGCCGCATAACCATCATGGTTAGCCCCGAAACCCGCATCAGGCGCAGAGTAGCCAATGGATAATCCACCAGCCGACTTGCTTGTCGCCGTCTGAACAGGTTTCCCGTTGCTGTTACCGCTGCGGGTTAATGCGCCAGAGACATAGAGGAGGTGAGCAGCAAGAGCCTGTCGCCCCTGCTCGTAGAGTTTACCCCACACTTTGCTGCTCATCTGATTTGCAGCATCTTGCAAGGCTATCTCTATGCGATTTTCGTCAATTTTGGCAAATTCAGGGTAACGGATGAGAAAATCCATGCTACCCCCTGTGGTTATGAGCTTTTATAATCTACATATACAGCAGATTTTGGCTGTTTCCACATTGCACCACCGAATGCGGAACGATAGCCACACTCAAAAGTGAGCAAGTCGCGCTGACGCACTGCCAGCAACTCGGGCATGTGCACCTTCATTTCGATGTAATCCTCACTGTAAGTATAAATAGCCAGACGAGTTTTCCCTTTAACAATGTTTTTAGCAAAGTTAGAGGGGACTTTCACAAAAGTAATGCTGAATGAATCATTGTTCGATGCTTTACGCAGTGCCGCCATAATACGATCCATTGCAGAAACAGGCAGCAAATCGACACCCACAATCACGCTGTTAGTGTCGAACTTCTGCATTGCCAACATAAAATCAGATGCATCGATTGCAACGTGGGTTGGCTGAATGCGATAACCCGATTTGGCCCAAGCGACGTTATAAGCATTAAGAACCATGTTAATGAATTCTTCTGCTGACATGTCTTTGATTGATTTGCCGGTTACTTCTGCAATTAACTGAACTTTAGATCCAGTTAGCAGCCCTTCTTGCCCTTTTACGCCCTCGTGACCAACATAACCAGCGTACTGAATTGTTGCCGTTGCGTTTGCATACAAATCATCTTGCTTTTTTGTTTGTAAGTTAATATTCAAGCGCGCAATTTTCTCCAGCTCCTGCTGTGTCCAAGTTGCTGATTTGCCCCACTGCCCGACCGGCGCTTTGTGCCATTCAATATCACTATCAATGGTTTTCAGTGAGTTCGTTTTGTTGCCAATAATGCCGTCTTTCAGAGAGCCAAGCACATCAGTTACACCGAAATCGACGTACTCAAGGGAAAAATCTAACCCCTCTGTTACCGGCAACGCTTCACCGATATTAATTTCGGGCAGTTCCTTTTCCTGCAACTGCTGGTCACGCTCTGTCAGCGCTTCCTGTAATACTTCTTCGAAGTATGCGGGTTCCATAGCCATTTTATTACTCTCCTACTTTTTGGGTGTGGATATAACCAAGAGTGATAGCTACACAGTGATTACCCGCGCTAACTTCTTCAGCCCAATAGCCTAGATCAATATTGCCTTTTGCTGTGCTAGTCACTTTTCCCACATCCTTACCCGTTGCAACGATATAAACTTTATCCCCACGAGTGAATGTATCTTTTTCAACCGCCAGCGCTCCTACACAGTCACCATGAGAGAAATGTCCTACATTGACTTGTTTATTATGCGGAGCTGCGTCACCGTAAATGTCACGAACGACAATGCCGTGGATAACGTCGCTTGCAGAAGTGATAGGTTTCACCCCACCCTCTGGGTTTACCGCGACGAAAGTACCGTAGGGCAGCGCTATTTCAGTGCGGTTTTCTTCCCCCCACACTTTATCGTTTGAGCTTGAAGCCCGTTTGATAGAGCCGGGTTTGATCGTGCCGGTTTCGGCGTCCCAATCTGTAAATCCAAAGGCCATAATTATTTACCCCCTAAACGCTGAGAAGCTGTTTTCTTCGCTTTCGCTGAATCGTTCAGCAATGCCGCCCCGATGTTGCTACGTGGTTTATTTAGCGCACTAGCCGCAGCATAAGCTGCCCGAATTTCATCATCCGACATGGCTTTCACTTGTGAATCATTGAATGCCCCAGTACTTAACAGTGCGAGCATGCGCACATCACGCGCACATTTCGCATCGTTAAATTGAACCTTAGGGAAACGTGCTTTGGCGTCATTCAATGTTGTGCTTGTGTCGCTTTCGCCTTTCAATTTTTCCAGTTCTTCCTTAAGTGCCTGGTTCTCTGCTTTGAGTTGTTCGTTTTCAGCTTCCAATGCAGCGATACGGGCGTCTTTGTCATCACTGCCACCAGCCGGATCAGGATCAGCATCATTGGGTGGCGGTGTTCCAGCCCCTTTTGACTGCTCAAGCTGAGCTTTAAGCTCTTCCAGTTGCGCCACAACTTCTTGGGCTTTTGCAGTGGCCTCTGGTGTTGCATTACCTTCCAGTTCTTGCAAGGTTTTCTCTAATGCGGCAATCATGCCGATCAGCTCTTCCTCGGTCAGTGGTTGCCCCTCGGCATCGTTAGCGCGCTTACCCTTAAGCAACGCAATGACATCTTTCAATGAGAGTTTCTTCATTGGTCTACCTTTTTTATCGTTTAGTCTACAATCAGCGCCGACGCGCCCTTCCGCTACAACGGCAACGTGATTGCCGAGGATATTGATTTGATGTAATTCACCGTTTTTCTCGACTATCTCAGTGGGTTCATAACCGACTGAAAGCTCTCTAATGCCTTTTTCTTCAAGTAATTGAATCGCCTTGGCATCTTTCAGATACACATCACAAACAACGTAATCGCCTTCTATGCGTACGTTCTGTATGTGTCCAATTGCTTTATCTTTCCACTCGTCAGCATTGACCTCACCGCTGAGCGGATGCGTTAGCGTGACGGGTAATCCTTCAAATGATTTAAGAGTTTCGGGTTTTGAAAGTTCTTCGATGGTTCGGTGAATAGTGATTTTTCTGTTTGCATCAGCGCCAGTTAACTTAACTTCATGCCCGTAATATTCGACGGGACCGGCGCGGGTAATCGTTGCAGATGTGACAACATACCCCTGCGGTGTTTTTTTCCATGCCATGAATTAATCCCAAGATATTTTCGGAAGAGCGACGCACCGGCATTGATAATCGTCACCGGGCTTCCCCTCAAATGCCCCAATGCTTTTGCGTTTCTTCCAGGTCTTCCCTCCATCGTCTGAATAAACGGTAGGGTCTGAGTATTTGCATGTCATATTGTTCAATACGAAATGACTGTCACGCTCTCGCTCATCACCCGCACCACCCCAATCGTATAAATCAATGCCGAGCGCTTTCTGGCGGGTTTCTGTCAGTGCCGAATTCAGTTTTGCCGTCTGGTCACGAGCAATAAGCTTCGCTCGGCTTTCCGTCACCTGGCCGCGCTCACGAATGAGAGAAACAAGGTTTTCATGACGCCCGCCATCAAACAGATTCGTGAACACTTTAGAGCCGATATCATTGATAAAATCAGTCTGTATTGACTTGATTAAATCGATATTCTCTTTCACAGCATCATCAATCTGTTTTTTCACAACCTCATCACCGAGCATCCCCGTCAAATCAATACCGAACGCTGATTTATAGGTTTTCTGTGTTTGATCTTTGTTTTGATCATTTGCACGCTTGACCATGCCGAATGACAAACGCTTTGCCATATCAGCAATAGACATATTCGCCAGTTTTTGTATTGCTCGTGAAAGTCTTGAAGTGATTGAAAGTGGCGGGGTGTTGGGTGCGTCGTTTAATATTGGTTTTTGCAAGTCATCTATCACAACATCTTGCATCATCCTGATAAACTCAATGAGCCTGTCGCGATACCAAACTTCGGTTCGTTTGCTAGGCGTTGGCGGACGCATTAGCCGGTTGCGAGCCTTCAAACGTCCCTGCTTGCGTTCCAGCATCTGTTTCAGGCTGATACCACTGTCCATTATTTGCCCCCGCCATAGCTTCGATTTCCTCATTAGTCACAGTCGTCAGCACGCCCCGTGCTTGCATTTCGCGCAGTGCAATATCTTCCGTAACAACGCCAGATTGGACTAAAGAAGTGAACCCCGTTGCATACTGAGTAAACCGTGTTGCTTCGTCAGCTTCGTTAATGCTGTCTATTGACGGATATTCATAGCTGATTGTGTCGATGCTCGCGGCTAGTTTGTCGAGAATGAATTGATCAACAAAGTCTTGCATGGGCCGCAACCGAGTTTCTTGTAACCCGTTGATTGTTTCGTAATACGACTTGTTATCTTCTTCACCAGAGTTAAAGCCGCTGGCTGACTGGCCGAACAAAATATTTATTGGCCGGTCAAGTGCGCCAGCTAAGACATTAGCCATCTTTGTAATAACGTCAGACAGTCCTGAGAATTGAGCTGTTTTTTGCTCATAGCGGCTCTGCATCGTGCTATCACCGGCGTCCATTAGCATTAAGCCCGTTGACGATTTTGTTTGCTTCATCACACGAGCATATTCGACAACTTGCGTCTCTTGTCCCGCATCAATTTGATTATTTAAACCCGGCAAAAATATGACATCAACATTTGCCTCCTGGATCGTGTCCCCAGTACTGACAATTGCCGCATCGAATATTTTGATAGCGTCATATGGCGCTTGAATGTCAGATGTTCCGTACTTCGTTATATCTTTAATGCTGTGCTTACCCAGCTTTGTACGATGGCAACGCGAATAATGAAACTTGAGTTGTTGGTTGCCAATGCTGATCTGGTAAGTCTGCGGATGTCCAAAATGTGGTGATGCGATATCCGAGATAACATTATCAGAGGGCGTGTATTCCTCTTTTCTTAGTACCAAAAACTTAATGATGTCTTCTGACTGTAGATTTAGCGGTTCACTAATCATCTCATCAGCGCAATCAGTTATTGCAACAATCAATGAATCTCCCAACAATGAAGCCCAAGTTAGCGCGTCATGAAATATCTTATAGACGGCTAGTGCTGTTTCTGTGTCTTTGATGCGCTGAACCAGAGAGCTATCAATATCACCGGATAATTCGCGGGGTAGCTTCAACATATCATCAGCCGTCTTATCTATGTATTTCTTGACCACCCATGATCTTTTATACATTGCGAGCAACTCTTTATCAGGCACATCTGCCTTATTATTGCTCGCATATTTTATTGCCGACACCCGCTCACCGAGAGATGTCAGCATACTGTGAAGGCCATCAGTAAGACGGCCAATCATCGTTTTTTTCGTCATTACATGATGTCCCAAACAGTTGTTCTGCCTTTTATGTATCCATCTAACCCATACCTGGCCGCATCCCAGCAATGGTTATGTGCGTCCTCAATAATGGGAAGCACCTCGCCGGTGATACGATCCACTTTGTATGAGTAGAGCCGGGCTTCTTTTGCGGTCTCTTTACAGCGTGGATGAATGATAATTTTCTTGAAACCACGTAAGAAAGTGATCCCGTCTTCTACACTGCCTTGCCATTTCTTTGCAGCTGATATATTGAAGCCTTGACGCTTAAGATAACTGATGGTTTCCGGTCTGGCAGAATCGGCTTTGATGGGCCACTTACGAGACTCGGGCACTTGGTCATAAAACGCGGGCATGTGATCGAGTTCCACCCCAACACTGTAAGCCTCACGGTCGATATACAGGCAGTTATCTAAAATGAACATGCGAAGTAGCGTGCTGGGGTCTCGGGCGAAACCGAAGTCAGCGCCGAACAATAGACGGTCGGCTTGCATCCACAGATCATCAGGGAACGATTCAATCTTGTATTTGTTCGCTAATACTTGCTTCTCTGAGTTCTCAAGATAAGCGCCCTCCCAAATCCACGCATAATCTGAGTGATCGAGACTTTCCAAGTCTTCCTGCCGTTCCTCCTCCAGCACATCAGGGAACCACGGATTATCACTGTAGTTCATCTCAACAATGATTGAGCTTTTCGGTGGTTTCTTTCTAAGTCGCTTATCCGTTGCGCTTCCGTCCTTTTCCGGGTTCCATGTCACCCATATTTCAGAACCAGACTCACGTACTGTCGGTCGTAACTTTTTCCAAGCTGTCTCTGATACAGATTCAGCTTCATCAATCCACGCCAGAAGAATACGCGCTTTTGATTTGATGCTGTCTAAGTTATGTCTTAAGCCACAGAACACATAGTTGACTAGCCTATTCTTTGTGCGGATATATTTTTCGCCAATTTCGAAATAGTCATCAAGCCAAGGAATGGAACGGATCGCCTGCTTCACTTCCTCCATTGATGATTCTTCGAGAGAGTTCATAAACTCGCGAGCGCATAAAATAACCCCACTTGTACCAGATTCAGCAGCTTGATAAGCCCTAACCGCACTCATCATTGCAAATGTCCGAGTTTTAGCGCTGCCCCTGCCTCCGTGTGCACCTCGGTAACGAACATTTTCTTTTGTAAATACAGGTACGAGTTTTGCGGGAATCGGCAGGTCAACTGCTACCGTCATTGCCCTGGCTCGACTCCAACGAGCCTGATAATAGTTGGTTTTGGAGACATAGAACCATCAGGGGACCGGTGATCGATTTCTTGTTTATCTGAATAGCCGTGTTTTGTTAACATCATCTTGGCAATCGTAGAATTAAAATCTCCAGTCAGCCCCTTGTTTATAAGCTTGTTTTCCTGCATGGCCCCTATGCCTTCTAAGATGTCCGAAAACTCGCTGGACTGCTTCCCATATTCATATGCTGTTGAACGTGCAATAGCCAAGTAACAAGCTAATCCGGCTACACTAGGAACGACATCACCAACTGATTCATAACCGCCGTACAGATAATCCCTTGCCTTAGCGATTAGCTCATCATTCAGCTTGCTAGGGCAACCAACCTGATTTGTTTGTTGTCCCATCTCTTTCCCTTAAATAAAGAAGGCCGCTTAGCGACCGGGTGAACCCTTTCCAAC
>NZ_JAJAFX010000008.1:0-117355 GCF_025384845.1 Photorhabdus temperata
GGTAAATTCACCAAGTGTATTTATATGATTATTTAGGGAATTCATAAACGCCCGGTGGGCCGTCGCTGGCGCATGGATGAAACGTATAGCGACAGAGCCATCTTACATCCCCAACGTCAGTTCCCCACTCCGCTGAAGAACTTCCGGCTTCCAGCCGGAAGTTCTTCAGCGACTAAATCCGATTTATGCACCAACGCTAAGTTAATGCGCAAGGTCTGTATATGGCTGTATATCGGTTAGGGCCATCGGTGGGTATGGCAAACCAAGTGCATTGACAGCCTGCCAGATTGCGATATCAGCACCAGTGGTTTTAAGTACTCCCCAATCGGCAAAGAACTCCGTAAGGTTATAATTGGAGACAACCGATGCGCTTAAAATAAAACCTTTTAAGTCAGACGACAAAGAGGAGGTGGCCCTAATGTAGCGGTCCCATGAAGGTAAAAACTGAGGCCCCAATCCCAAACGAAGTTGTTCAAAAATAGACATCGGATCGGGAGCGTTTGTCTCGAAGTCCTTCTGTTCACGTGGACGTGCCAACCATTGTTTCGTGGCGGGCCATCGGGTCGGAAGTTCATATGTATACTCGTTCGGCGTTACACGAGCAACGGCTAAAGAATAGAGGTTTACGCTGATTTCCCCAAACCCTTTGCAGTTATTCACGCGGTTTTGATGATGATGCCCATATTCGTGTAATGTCACCCACCGGTTAGCGGCTAATCCTCCAACAAGAGCTTCAGCATTATAGCCTTCGCCATTTGAGTATGGAATTGAAATATAGCCAGTGGTCGCATGAGGATTAGCATTCGCCGCGCCTTCGACAGCATAAATCAGAAGATTTGATCTAGTATTGATGGACGAGGATCCATCAAGCCCGCTAATCTCGTCCTCCACCTGAAGAACACGCTCGTGCGATGTTACCACTTTTGCAGGGTCTGCTTTCGATAAGTTCTTTAATGCTGTGGTTTTAAAAGCAACAATCACAGCATAGTCACCAACCCATTCAACTTCTGGAGCGGTAGTCCTATGCAACATCTGCTCCCATGAAGCAGAAGATGTAACGCCATGGATATAATAGGCAATAGGTATTGCTCCCGCGCCCAAAATTACTCGGGACGGACTGTCAAATCTTGTATTCAAATTACGTATGTGAATAATACCTCCTAACATATCTTTAATAACGTTTTTTCCCCGCACAAGACGTGTAGCGCGCATAGATTCAGACTGATTAGAAGGATTACCCCTATCAGCCAAGCCTTGCGTACCGACAAGCAAGGTCAGATAGTCAACATTTCCAGAAACCCAAATTTCTATCTCTTGATTTGCAGGAGCGAAATAGCCGGTCGGTTGATAGTCGGCTTTTTGCATCGATAAACTATATTTTTGTTGATCTTGCGCTCCACTCATTTTGGACTGGATCAGCACTGACCGAGAATGTGGGAAGCCCAAGGTTGAATCAACGACCTGAGAAATGATGTCTCCGCTTCGTATTCGAATACGCATGGTATTCGAATTGATACGATAATTTTCTGGTATGCTAGGGTTGCTGAGGTTGCCATATTGATCGGCATCGCCTATTGATGCCCAAACACTATTTGACCATTGAGCCTCCCAACGGGCATTCGGAAGTGTCCCCGCCCCATTAATGCTCACTCTATTATCTGTATTGAGATTTGAAGAGAGGCTGGTTATTGATGGACGTACCGGGTATGTATTCACTGTTTCTGGGAAACCTGTCACACGAATCTTAATGTAGCTCGGATTTATGCAATAATAATTTGGCACTGCAGGATTGTTGAAGATCCCGCTACGGTCGACATTGCCAATTGAGGCCCAAACACCATTTGGCCATTGAGCCTCAATTTGAGCATTCGGGTAGTTTTCGACAACGGCCCACACGGCAATTTGGGTAAATGAAACCGCATCCACCCCCACTTGAGAGAATGGTATTGCTGCGGTTACATGCTGCTTTTCATAAACTAATGCAGTGTCACAGCAAGAGCATCGCGTAGTCGTGCTCAACAAGGTAGCAGGTATATTGTTATCATTTTCATTTTTCATAAGAATAACCCCTATTTATAATTTTATACTACAAATATAATTTTGCTACTATCACGTGGCGTATAATATTAATATCTGACACTGAGCGAAGGGCTCTGTCGCATTAAGAAGAGATCGGGTAACCTACACGCTTTTGCAGAGTGAGTTGCCTGTGTCTTTAATTAAAGTCTGAAGTCCAACGGTACGAAAAATTACTCTAATGAACAACATTTTCCAGAACCGTCAGCCTATTATCTGGGGGAATAAAACCATGCCCTTTGCGGCTGACACATTAATA
Organism: Photorhabdus temperata; assembly: GCF_025384845.1. Taxonomy (NCBI): domain Bacteria; kingdom Pseudomonadati; phylum Pseudomonadota; class Gammaproteobacteria; order Enterobacterales; family Morganellaceae; genus Photorhabdus; species Photorhabdus temperata. Next base: position 2,336 of record NZ_JAJAFX010000008.1, read on the forward strand.
TACTTTAATCAAAATTAAGAAAGTATGTTGCAGAGTAAAATAAATATAGTATTAAACGAAAATTAGTCAAGATTATCACCTTTCATAAAACATAAAATCTTCAATATAATTTATTTTTCTAGAATTTATATCATATCATTAACCTAAAAATATCATTTCAATAAACAAAGTAATTATTGTTACAGTATTAAAGATACTATTTTAATTTCACAAGGATATAATTTTTATTTAATATGTTTTTTTACAATTGCAAACTTAGGTAAATCTGCCAACAATGTTAATATTAACGAGAAAATATTATTATATTATTTATCAAGAAGAGTTGCTTTTATTTTAACAAAAGCTTGATGCAAAGACTATTTTCATAACCTACACTTCAAATACACCCAGCTTTTTAATTATTAATCAGGAGTAAATTTTGAGAAAAATTATATCCATGCTATTTATCTGTATTGGCATGATTAGCGCCCCTGCATTCTCAGCGGAGACAAATAGCGGTGTTGTCAGAGTTGCAGAGATTAAGGCTGATTGGAAAGTCGATACAAATAACCCTTTACTTTATTATTATACATTTAACGGGGTTTTAGCCAGTAATTGTGGAAAACCAGGTTATCTGTGGGCAAAATCAAGCGATGAAAATATTAATAAACTCTTGAATCAGGCTTATACACAGAGTTTAGATATTAAAGTTGGAGTAGAAAGTGGAAGCTGTATTATCACAACAGTTTATATTATCAGACCACGATAAAGAGTAGGATAAGTAAGAAGTAACCTGTCTCTATAATAAAACCCTCTATTCTAAAAAAGAGGGTTTTTAAAGTTAATTTCAATAAGGTTAACGAAAAAGCATTATTATATTATTTATTAAAACAAATATCTTTTATATTGGCAGTAAATTGGTGCAAAGATTATTCGCATAATCTACACTTCAAAACACCAAATTCTTTATTATTATCCAGGAGTTGAACATGAAAAAATTAATATCTATGCTATTTATTTTCATTGGTATGATTAGTGCCCCGGCATTTTCAGCAGAAACGAATAGTGGCGTTGTTAGAGTTGCAGAAATTAAAGCCGATTGGGACAATCCTGCACATTATCTTTATACATTCAGCGGAAGTTTAGTCGGTAATTGTGGAAAACCAGGTTATATTTGGTCAGGCTCAAGCTCTGAAAACATTAATAAACTATTAAGCCAAGCTTATACACAGGGTTTAAATATTAAAGTTGGTATAGAGAATGTCAGTTGTAATATAACTACCGTTTACGTTATTAAACAATAGAAATTAACTATCACATTATTATCAACAGCATAAAGAGTTAAAAAATCCTCCACTTCATAGTAGAGGATTTTTAAATTAGCTTAAACAACCTTTCCTCTGTATAATTATTTCAACACGAAGCCTATTATTCACAATATATTTCAGTGGCGAAACTTGGCGTATTCTCAATGGTGTCATGAACCGGGCAAGTTTTGTTAATAAAATCGACAAAAGCGTGAATTTCTTCTTCGCTATTATCGGCTTTAATATAAAATTTTGTTACTATTTTAGAAAAACCTAATTTCGCTTGTTTATTTCTACCAGTGAAACCATCAGTATCAAGCTCGCCTTCCAGATCAATGTGAATATCAATTAAATTAATTTTATGCAGTTTAGCAAAAGCTTTTGCTACGATACATTTACAAGCCCCCAAGGAACAGAGCAGAGCCTCAACAGGATTCATCCCTTGGTCAGTGCCGCCTAAATGACGCGGTTCATCTAAACAAAAGGAGAAATCTTTTGATGTACATTCAACTTTCAATCCAGCTACAGATTTTGCTGTGGCAGTAAATAGTTCTTTCGCCATGATCCAACTCCTTATAATCAACATTCGTTTTTCTTAAGGTCAAACACTGATTGTTATCATAACTTTTAATTTTTCTTTTTTGTTTTTAAAATGCTTATCTTGCTTTCAACATCACAAATCTTAATCAGGGTAAAACTCAGAAGACAGAATTTGGGAAATACTCCAAATACATACATCAGGAAACACATCCAACCCCGTTTCATTCATTGCTGAGGCAACGGCTTTCGACCAAACAACATCAATCCAATCTGAATCGCTTAATTTCGTCTTTAAACTGGGTGATTCTTTTAAGCCATAAAGAATTTCTTTTCTTTGCGCTTTAATTGTTCTTTCCCAACTTGTTCCTCTATAACTTGGTTGATATTTCCATTTCAGTAAATGAGCAATTAATACTCCCATGCGGCTAGCCAACTCACGCTGCTCACTCTTACCCACGTCTTCGATCTCCTCAGCAATGTTGACTATGTCAATCTCAGAAAATTTACCGGCACGCAATAATGCCGCCTGCTCATTTGCCCAGGCGACTACATCAGTTTCGTAACGTGTATGATTCATAACTGCCCCCACTAATAGGCCTGCCATACAGATAATTCATATGGCAGTTTGTCAGAGAATACATTCTGGGTCAAAAAAGAACTTATCTTCAAAGCAGAATGTTCATCCCACTTTCGGCAGCATCCCACTCACAAGCGCGATCTGAATTGCTATCACTGCAACACCACAGGCAAATATCAGCGCCAATACTGGTTTACCGCCTAATACCCGATACCGGCGTTCATTGTGCTGGCGAGATTTAAATGCCAGCAGGCTGGGTAATACCAGCGCCAAAATGGATAAAGCAACAGCGGCATATCCCAAAGCCATCACAAAACCTTTTGGATAAAACAGAGCAAAAACCAATGGTGGAATGAAAGTCAGCAAACCGGTCTGCATACGTCCTGTTATATTATTTTTGCGTTTAAACAGATCACCCAGAAAATCAAACAGACCAAGTGCAACACCAAGAAATGAGGTAGTGAGCGACAGATTAGCAAACATTTGTACTGAAATTTCCGTTTTCGGTGAAGCAACAACTTCACGAATACTGTGTAATAAGCCATTCAGTCCTGAGTTTTCAGCTAAAATACCAACAAACGTGACGGAATTGATGCTGCCCAGCGTCGCTAATTGCCAGAAAATATAAGCGAGTAGCGGAATAGCGCTACCGATAATAAACACCCAGCGTAATTTACGTATATCTCCACCCATATATTTGACAATGCTGGGAATACTGCCGTGAAAACCAAACGAGGTGAAAATCACAGGAATTGAGGATAACACTAATCCTTGTTGTAATGGCATAGTCAATAAGTTGGTATGCTGAACATGCGGCATCATCAGCCCCAGCATTAATATCAGGAAAATAATTTTTGCACTGAAAAGTACCCGGTTAACCATATCTACTGAACTGGTACCAATGCAAACAATTCCACCGCCAATCACAGTAAACAGTGCAACACCGATTGAAGCAGGCCAGGATAAATCAAACCACTTATTGAGGTTGGTTGTCAGTAATTCCCCTGCACCACTGATATATGCTGATGTCAGCGCATACATCAGAAACATCATACTGAAACCTGCTAATATTTTACCGCCACTGCCAAGATAACGTTGAGCCAGTGTTCCCAACCCCGTATCTGGAGACTCATACTGATAAACTTCAACCATCAATAATGCGGTATAACTCATCAAAACCCACAACCCAACCAGCATGATAAAACTTATACCAAATCCTACACCGGCGGTCGCCAATGGCATCGCCAGCATTCCAGCACCAATCGTAGTCCCGGCTATGATAAAGGTACTTCCAAGAGTACGGTTTTTCATATTTTTTCCCTTCAAATAAACAGCAAATGTTTAATAATAGAAAATCAGGCATCTTTCTTTTTTTCTTCTTCATCAACAACCTGAGTTAGTTTTTTAATAAAAATCTTCTGGAGCCGTTCCCAATACTCGTCAAAATCATCAGTGTTACGCAAACAATGGGTCATGACCGCGGCACGTAACAGATAAAGGCTGTGAACTTTCTCCCATTCTTCCCGGCTGAAACCACAGTTTTCAACATAATGCCAGGGAGTATCACCATATTCTCCATGATCAAGGGAGGTGGAAGAGGTCAGAAAATCATTAGTGTAAGTACGGCCAGAAGCATATGAGCAAAGCTCATACATGCGTTTATTAAGGCGGTTGTGATGCCCAAGATCGTCATTGCCTTGCTCTTTAAAAGTAAAATTGACCATATGGAAATCAGGATGCGGCATGGCATGAATTTCAAAACGACGTTTACCAACAACAAGGGGTTCTGCCATTAAAAGTTTTTTAATCATCCAATTGGCTGCCACAATGCCTGAAGCAATCACTTTGCCATAGCCGCTGATATTCAGTGGAACCAATCGGTGTGCAGCCCAAATTGCGGCGGCGCTAGCCCCGGCTTTTGAACCCTCCATAATAGAAGCGCCGAGCACCACATGCTGGTTAGCGGATTGCGCCTCAACGTCTTCAAACACATAAGCAGCACGGTAGGAAATCAAGTCAACAATACGCTTATCTTTCATACATACCGCACCGGCTGCATATTGAATAAAGCCAACTTTATGCGGGTCTACGGTAATCGAATCAGCCTGACACATTGCCCTGAAACTTTGATAAAGTTCAGGCTTAGGCCAAATAATATCTTCAGGAATAATGTCTAATTCACGATAACGGCAGATAAGTTCATCATATTCCATCAACTCACCCTGCCCGTTAAGAAACATTGCGCTGGCATACCCCGCATAAGCAGCATCAAGATGCAGATAAAATGAGACACCATAACGCTCTTCACACTCTTTGCGTAACGCAATAACTTCATCAACCCGATCAATAGCACCGACCTCAGTGGTTCCAACGACGCTCACCATAGCCAAAATCGGTTGGCCCTGCTCTATCAGGCTGAATGTGATTTCACGCATTTTTTCAACATCAGTACGATAGTTTTCATCTACCGGCAGTGAAACAATATGTTCTTGACCTATTCCCAGCACATCCATCGCTTTCATCCATGAATAATGCTTCGACTGCGGAACCAGAACTTTGCCAAGCATTTCTGGCTTTACCCCGATACCACGGCAAGAAAGTTCACGAACTTCTTCGAAAATACCACGCCGTTTTAATTCATCAGTCAGATCCAGAATATCTGATGACGACATATTCAACAGTTGTTGTTCTGATTTATTCTCGACCAGATCACAAGATTGCGGGTGTTTTGCAATGGCAAGCGGCATGGTTTTTAAATTACGCGCAACCCATAACCCCTCATAGTTGGCAACGGTTCCACCGGATGTGATATGTCCCCAGGCCCGGCGGGTGTCATAGCCAAACATCCGGCACAAATCCAACCCTGCTTCAATTTCCAGCTCAGTTGTTGTCGGAGATGACTCGTGAGCACAGTTGTTCGGGTTGTACATCATCGCCATGACATAGGCGAGATTAGAAACCATTAAAGTATCAGCATTGATATGCCCCATATAACGGGGAGAAAACCAGGGAACAGAGGTGTTTTTCAATTTTGCAGAGAGCTGGTTCAGAATCCCCTCCGTTCTATAAAGGGTTTCTCTGTAATCAGGTTCATAGCGATCTACTGAAGTTACCAAGGCGGGATCTTCCGGATGAAAATCAGAACGCCAGTGCATATGCTCACTTACGGCATATTCCATCATTTCTCTAAAAAAAACCGCATTTTCTGATTTAGGGCCTAAAAACAACGCATCAATGTTTAAGTGCGAAGTAAACTGCTTAGTCATAATCACATACCCTTTTCAAACTAACAAAAACGACTGTCAGCAACAGAGCGATTTCAATTTTCTTTATTTGTTAATGAAATCACTATCATTCTCTGATAAGCAGACAGAACTTTTATGTCACCTGACTTACCAAAAGCTGGTCGTACCTCAGTAATCTAGACATTAAAAAAACCATCAGGTGAAATTGATTAGTCATTAACATATCTATAACCGATCATTTGTTAATAGATATAGTCCATATTTGTTAAAATATTAATAATAATGTTAAATATAAATTCTGATTTTGTGCGCGAGGACAAATAACGGATAAAAACCAATCAGAAAACAGAGGGAAATAATAGCTTATTAGATATTAAGCTTATTAATCATAAGGATTTTTTCTAACATGAAGTTGTTAATAGACAAAATACAGGGCTACAGGTTGAAAATAGCCCTGATTTAAGCAGAAATATTTTCAAGACGATACATTTACCAACATCACTTTGCCGATAGCATCACCGGCTTCCATCATACGATGTGCATCAGCGGCATCTTTCAGATCAAATACTTTACAAATTAATGGGCTGACTTTTCCTGATTTCAGCAGTGGCCAGACATGTTTTTCCAATTCCCTGGCTATCTCTGCTTTTTCCTCCACACTGCGTGAACGTAATGTAGAACCCGTATGAGTCAGACGCTTTTGCATTAAAGGCATCAGATTAAGGTTTTCAGGATTTCCTTTCATCATACCAATCTGAATAATTCGCCCAAACTTAGCAGCGACTTTATAGTTCTTATTGACATAATCACCACCGATTAAATCAACAACCATATCGACGCCGTGATTACCCGTTATTTTCAGTACCCGATCAACAAAATCTTCTTTTCGATAATTAATAACAAAGTCAGCGCCTAAGCTGTGTGCAACTTTAGCCTTCTCATCCGAGCCAACCGTTGTAATCACTTTGGCGCCAAAGGCTTTTGCTAACATAATAGTGACACTCCCTATCCCGGAAGTTCCCCCATGAATCAGCAAACTTTCTCCCTGTTTCAACTTGCCAGCCTGGAAAACATTAGCCCAGACCGTAAAAAAGTTTTCCGGCAATGCCGCCGCCTGCACAAAATCCAATCCATATATAGGTAAAGCAATGGAATCATGTACCAGGCAATATTCAGCATAACCACCGCCGGCAACAAGAGCGCAAACTTTATCGCCAATATTCCAGCGTTCACAACCTTTACCTCTGGCAACAATTTCTCCTGCAATCTCTAAGCCGGGTAATGGGGAAGCATCAGGTGGTGGTGGATAAGAACCCATTCGCTGAAGTATATCAGGCCGGTTAACACCCGCCGCAGCCACTTTAACGAGCAAGTAGCCTTTTTCTAATCGTGGTAATGGCGTTTGAACCAGATGCAATTTTTCCGGGCCGCCAGGCTTAACAATACTGATCGCTAACATATATTGGGGTAATGAATTGATTTGGCTGTGCATACATACCTCTTATTTCTTCTGACGATCCTTTATTATGGGTTTCGTTTAATATGATAAGTGGGATTTGAAGTGCCGTAGGACAAAAAACCCATTAAACCATGACCATAACAGAAAACTGTTACATGACAAATATGTGAACAACTCAGAATAAGTTATTACCAGCATTATTGTCGGTTATCTGTTCGTTTTTTCTCTCGAGTATTAGTAGGAGAGCATGTTCCATAGACTTGATTCAGGCAGTCAAACAGTATTTGTATATCTTCGCTGGTATCCATCGCTCGCGTGGCAACAAAAATAGGGCTAACAGCATCATGATCTAAAATCGGAATATAATTTAAGAGCGGAAACTGAATGGTATTGGCACTTTCAGGAATAATACAAAGCCCTTCACCGGCGGCCACCATCCCTAAAGCCAATTGAATTTCCCGAACTTCATTCATATTTTTAGGTACAAGGCTATGCTCTGAAAAAATATTCAGTACTTGTGTAGAGAAATTCGGCTTTGGAGTGTTTGGGTAAACAAATATATTTTCATCAACAAAATCAGATAAATATACTCCACCAGTGCGTTGAGCTAAAGGATGGCTAGAATGCACCGCAACAACCAATCTCTCCTTACACAATAGAATTCGTCGTACAGCGGGATCGCTAATATGTAATCGCCCAAATCCGACATCAATTCGCCCCCCTTTTAATGCGGGGATCTGTTCAGTAGTACTCAGTTCAACCAATTTAATATGTAAATGGGGTTGTTGCTGTCGATATAAATAAATGGTTCTTGGCAATAATTCATAAAGTAATGATCCAACAAACCCGATAGTCAGGCTTCTTTCTATTAGCCCAATTCGCTTCGTCATGCTTTTGATTTCTTCAGCATTCGATAACAGTTTCACCGCATGTTGATAGAAGAACTGTCCTGCTTGCGTGGTCTGCAAAGGACGACTTCCTCGTTCAAAGAGCTGAACTTCCAATTCTCTCTCAAGATTTTGTATCTGCCGACTAAGTGGCGGCTGGGCAATAAACAGCTTTTCTGCTGCTTTGGTGAAACTTTGTTCTTCCGCAACTGCAACAAAGTAGCGTAAATGTCTGAGCTCCATAGAATTTCCATACCTTTAAGGTATACAAAAATGCAAATTCAGTCTTAGACACAGTTTAGTCATTCTTTTAAGGTATGCGCAAGAGATAAACAACAAAGTTATAGCAACAATGTATAAATCAATAGAAACCATACTTGTGGATATTCCCACCATCCGCCCACATCAACTGTCTGTCACTACCTTGCGTGTCCAAACATTGGTATTAGTCAAAATCACCACCGCTGATGGCATTGTTGGTTGGGGTGAAGCCAGCACCATCGGTGGACTCAATTATGGCGATGAAAGCCCTGAAAGTGTCAAAACCAATATTGATACTTACTTTGCTCCTTTAATCATCTCGATTAAAGATTTAAACATTGCCCAAACTTTAAAGTTGCTCCGTAAAAATATTAACGGCAACCGCTTTGCCAAGTGCGCCATTCAAACAGCCCTTTTAGACATTCAGGCAAAATGTCTCGGTGTACCGTTAAGTGAGATTTTAGGTGGGCGTTTGCATGATAGCTTACCGGTACTCTGGACACTGGCTTCCGGCGATACTAAAAAAGATATCAATGAAGCCCAAAAAATGATCGAACTGAAACGCCACAACACTTTCAAGCTCAAAATCGGTTCGCGTCCTTTGCAACAAGATGTTGACCATGTCATTGCCATTAAAAAGGCGCTGGGTGCCGACATCAGTATCCGTGTCGATGTTAACCGAGCATGGTCAGAACTGGAATGTCTCCACGGCATCCAGCAGTTGCAAGATGCAAGGATCGATCTGATTGAACAACCCTGCGCCATCCAAAATACCGATGCCCTCGCCCGCTTAACGGCGCGTTTTGATGTTGCCATTATGGCAGATGAAGCGTTAACAGGCCCAGATAGTGCCTACCGTTTAGCCAAAGACCATTGCGCCAATGTGTTCGCAGTCAAAATTGAACAATCTGGCGGTCTTATTGAAGCCTGTGACGTCGCCAAAATTGCGTGTTTAGCCGGTATTGATCTCTATGGTGGCACCATGCTCGAGGGCCCTGTCGGCAGTATTGCCTCAGCTCACGCCTTCTCAACATTTGAAAATCTGGCGTTTGGTACCGAGCTATTTGGCCCGTTATTACTGACCGAAGAAATTCTCACAACCCCACTCCGTTATGAAAACTTTGCGTTGCATTTACCGACAATGCCGGGACTGGGGATTGAAATTGATGAAAATAAAATAGAACAGTTACGTCGTTAAGGCGACAAAATAAGGAGTCCACCCATGTTATTTCAAGTACGTATGGATGTACATATCCCACTTGATATGCCTACTGACAAGGCCAATGCAATCAAGGCTGTTGAAAAAGCCTATTCGCAAGAACTGCAACGTCAAGGGAAATGGCGTCATATCTGGCGGATCACCGGCCAGTATTCAAACAGCAGTATTTTTGATGTCGAAAGCAATGAAGAGTTACACAGCATTCTTCAGGAATTACCTCTGTATCCCTACATGAAAGTCGAAGTTATGGCCTTAAACCGCCATCCATCCTCTATTCGAGAGGATGATTCTTAGTATTGAATGTGAAGACAACATTCAAATAATAATTTAGAGAGTAAACAGGGAAATGGCCGTTAATCCAGCAAGTTAATAAACACACAACGACCATTACTTCAAATAAAAACATGCTTAAGGAGTTATAATATGAACCGCCAAGCAATTGATGCTCTTATAAAAAAAATGAATGTAGACACCGCCACTGGACCTGTCGATACGCGTGTTCAACAAGTCGTTATTCGTCTTCTTGAAGACTTATTTCAAGCCATTGAATACTTAGATCTAACACCATCTGAAATCTGGAAAGGTCTTGAATATATTACTGATGCAGGTAAAGCCAATGAGCTTGGGCTGTTAGCGGCAGGTTTAGGTCTGGAACATTATCTCGACTTACGTGCCGATGAAGTGGATGCCAAAGCCGGTATTAGTGGTGGTACACCGCGTACTATCGAAGGGCCTCTTTACGTTTTCGGAGCGCCTGAGTCTGTTGGTTTTGCGCGTATGGATGACGGTACTGAATCAGACAAAATCGATGCCTTAATTATTGAAGGCACTGTGACAGATAACAATGGCAATATCATTGAAAATGCCAAAGTCGAAGTCTGGCATGCCAACAGTTTGGGCAACTACTCATTCTTCGATAAGTCTCAGTCTGACTTTAACCTTCGCCGTACCATTTTGAGTGATGCGGATGGTAAATATGTTGCATTAACGACTATGCCAGTCGGCTATGGCTGCCCGCCAGAAGGAACCACTCAAGCTTTATTAAATAAGCTGGGACGTCATGGCAACCGCCCTTCACACGTGCACTATTTTGTCTCTGCACCGGGTTTCCGTAAGCTCACCACCCAATTCAATATTGAAGGTGACAAATACCTTTGGGATGACTTTGCCTTCGCAACCCGTGATGGCTTGGTTGCAACAGCCGTTGACGTGACAGATGCCACTGAAATCAAACGTTATGGTTTAGACAAGGCGTTCAAACACATCACATTTAATATTGAACTCGTTAAAGAAGTCGCTTCTGCACCGTCAACTGAAGTTGAACGCCGTCGCGCTAGCGCTTAATTCATTACATAAGTATACCGGGATATCAACATTTGCTGTTCCCGGTGATTTCCACACATTTGGAAAATCGGAGAACGGACATGCCAAGTATTCCTATTATTAATACCAGCCACCTTGACCGTATTGACGAATTATTTGTCGATAATATCGACACCGGTGAATTTAAACTTCATCGCTCAGTTTTTACTGACCAAACCTTATTTGACCTCGAGATGAAATATCTCTTTGAAGGCAATTGGGTGTACCTAGCACACGAGAGCCAAATTCCAAATAATAATGATTACTACACCTCCTATATTGGCCATCAACCGATTATTATTGCCCGCAACCGCAATGGTGAACTCAATGCCATGATCAATGCGTGTTCACACCGCGGTGCACAACTTTGCCGTTACAAACGCGGAAATAAAACAACCTATACTTGCCCTTTCCATGGTTGGACATTTAACAACTCTGGAAAATTGCTTAAGGTAAAAGATCCTAGCGAAGCGGGTTACCCAGACTGTTTTAATCAAGATGGCTCTCATGACCTGAAAAAAGTCGCTCGCTTTGAAAGCTATAAAGGTTTCTTATTTGGTAGTTTAAATCCGGATGTCCTTTCACTCGAAGAATTCTTAGGTGAAACCACTAAGATTATCGACATGATTGTGGATCAATCTGAGCATGGTTTAGAAATATTACGTGGTGCATCAACTTATACCTACGAAGGCAACTGGAAACTCACTGCCGAAAATGGGGCCGATGGCTATCACGTTTCTGCTGTTCACTGGAACTATGCAGCAACCACCCAACATCGTAAAGAAGTTCAAGCCGCCGACAATATTCGTGCCATGAGTGCCGGTTCATGGGGCAAACAAGGTGGTGGCTCTTACGGTTTCAAAAATGGTCACATGTTGCTCTGGACCCAATGGGCAAACCCTGAAGACCGACCAAACTTCCCTAAAGCAGATGAATACACCGAGAAATACGGTAAAGCCATGTCGAAATGGATGATTGAGCGTTCACGTAACTTATGCCTCTATCCCAATGTGTACTTTATGGATCAATTCGGTTCGCAAATTCGCGTACTTAGACCTCTTTCTGTCGATAAAACCGAAGTCACTATTTACTGTATTGCCCCTAAAGGCGAAGCGCCAGAAACCCGCGCACGTCGTATTCGACAATATGAAGATTTCTTCAATGTGTCGGGCATGGCAACACCTGACGACTTAGAAGAGTTCCGTGCTTGTCAGGTAGGTTATGCCGGTATTGCGCTTGAATGGAACGACATGTGCCGTGGCTCAAAACACTGGATTTATGGCCCTGATGATGCCGCCAATGAAATTGGTTTAAAACCCATACTCAGTGGCGTCAAAACAGAAGATGAGGGCTTATATCTTGCTCAGCATCAGTACTGGTTACAAGCTATGAAACAAGCCATTGCCACCGAAAAACAACTTGCGTCACAAGGAGAGACGGCATGAGTACTCAAGACAGAGTCACTTTAGAAAACATTGCCCAATTTCTCTACCGTGAAGCCCGTTTTTTAGATGACGAACAATGGGATGACTGGCTAACTTGCTATGCACCAGAAGCGAGTTTTTGGATGCCAGCATGGGATGACGACGATAAATTAACAATAGATCCACAATCTGAAATCTCACTAATTTACTACCCAAATCGTCAAGGTTTAGAAGATAGAGTGTTTCGGATCAAAACTGAACGCTCCTCTGCAACCATGCCAGATACCCGTACTTGTCACAATATTGCCAATATTGAGGTTATTGAACGCAATGGCGATCATATCACTGTGCGTTTCAACTGGAGCACGTTGAGCTTTCGCTATAAGACTAATTATAACCATTTTGGCATGTCGCGTTATGTGATTGATTTTTCGGGTAATGAACCAAAAATCCTCAGCAAATATGTTGTTCTGAAAAACGACTATATCAATCAAATCATTGATATATATCACCTTTAAGACATATCCCCCTTCGGTCAAGCCGGCCCTAGAGGGAGAGTAAAGTTTCAAACATTTTGTAGGATACATGCTATGTCAAATCACAATGTCGCACTTCAATTTGAAGATGGTGTTACGCGTTTTATTAGCGTATCACAAGGCGAAACCCTTTCTGATGCAGCCTATCGTCAAAAAATAAATATTCCTTTGGACTGCCGTGATGGTGCATGTGGAACTTGCCGTGCATTTTGTGAATCGGGCAATTATGACATGCCAGAAGAACTTTACATCGAAGACGCTTTAACGCCAGAGGAAGCAAAACAAGGCTATATTCTCGCCTGCCAATGTCGTCCTACTTCAGATGCGGTGTTCCAGATCCAGGCATCATCCGATGCCTGTAAAACAGAAATTCATTCCTTTCAAGGGACGTTGGCTCGCGTTGAAAATTTATCAGACTCTACCATCATTTTTGATATTCAGCTTGATGAAAGCCAACCCGATATTCACTTTTTGGCAGGCCAATATGTCAATGTTGGCATTCCGAACACCAGTGAAACACGTTCATATTCATTTAGTTCAAAACCTGGAAATAGCTTAACCCGCTTTGTGGTGCGTAACGTCCCTAACGGTAAAATGAGCCATTTTTTAAGTCAAAATGCTCAACCCGGCGACAAAATGACCTTCACGGGGCCATTCGGTAATTTCTATTTGCGTAATATCACTCGCCCTGTCCTCATGCTAGCCGGCGGTACGGGTATCGCGCCATTTATGTCAATGTTACAAGTACTTGAAGAAAAAGGCTCCGAGCAGCCAGTACGCCTCGTCTTTGGCGTCACCAATGATTTTGATTTGGTTGCTTTAGAAGAATTAAATGAATTGCAAGCCAAATTCCCGTGGTTTGAATACCGTACTGTGGTCGCCAACCCTGAAAGTAACCATGAACGTAAAAGTTATGTTACCGCGCATATTGAATCTGAGTGGCTCAACAACGGTGATGTAGATATTTATTTGTGCGGCCCGGTTCCTATGGTTGAAGCCGTACGTGGTTGGCTAGACAAAGAAAATATCAAACCCGTTAACTTCTTATTTGAGCGATTTTCATCCAATTAATTCCTATTGTGTGAGTGAACTATACATGTCAAACCTTCAAAGATTTAGCAAGAAAGTTGTTATTGTTACAGGCAGTGCTCAAGGAATTGGCCGAGGCGTCGCGTTACAAATGGCCGCTGAAGGCGCACAACTTGTTATGGCGGATCGCTCTGAATACGTTGAAGACGTTCTCGCTGAGATCAAAGCCTCTGGTGGCGATGCTATCACCATCAGAGCAGATCTTGAAACCTATGCCGGCGCACAAGCTGTTGTGGCTAAAGCCCTTGAATACTATGGCCGAGTTGATGTCCTGATTAACAATGTCGGCGGTGCCATCTGGATGAAGCCTTTTGAAGAGTTCTCTGAAGAAGAAATAATCAAGGAAGTTAACCGTTCACTCTTTCCAACCTTATGGTGTTGCCGTGCGGTGCTACCTCAAATGATTAAGCAGCAATTCGGCGCCATTGTGAATGTCTCTTCCATTGCAACCTGTGGTATCAACCGTATTCCCTATTCCGCTTCTAAAGGTGGAGTCAATGCCATGACTACATCCCTCGCTTTTGAACATGCTAAAGATGGTATTCGCGTGAATGCCATCGCAACGGGTGGCACAGAAGCGCCACCGCGAAAAGTTCCGCGTAATGCCAATCTGCTAAGTCAAAGTGAGCAAGCTTGGATGCAGAAGGTGGTAGACCAAACAATCGATAGAACCTTTATGGGCCGCTACGGCACCATCGAGGAACAAGTCAAAGCAATCGTATTTTTAGCTTCGGATGAAGCTTCATATATCACAGGTAGTGTGATCCCTGTTGGCGGTGGCGATCAGGGCTAAACCGCGATTTATGTTTGTAGGATAAATTATGATCGATAAAACAACTGCTTCCCTTACCGAAGCCTTGTCTCAAATAAAAGATGGTTCGACCGTCATGATTGGTGGTTTTGGTACAGCCGGACAACCTACTGAACTGATTGATGGACTCATTGAACTGGGTATCAAAGACCTCATCATTGTCAATAATAATGCCGGCAATGGCGACTATGGTCTGGCGAAACTCCTGAAGACTGGTGCAGTTAAAAAAATTATCTGCTCTTTCCCTCGCCAGCCTGATTCTTGGGTGTTTGATGAGTTATATCACGCGGGCAAAATCGAGCTAGAACTAGTACCACAAGGCAATCTTGCATGCCGTATTCAAGCTGCGGGGATCGGGCTAGGTGCGGTGTTTACACCAACTGGTTTTGGCACATTGCTCGCTGAAGGTAAAGAAACCCGCCATATCAATGGCAAAGACTATGTTCTTGAATATCCGATTAAAGCCAACTTTGCCTTGATCAAGGCCTACCAAGGAGATCGCTGGGGTAATTTAATCTACCGTAAATCTGCCCGTAACTTTGGGCCGATCATGGCGATGGCAGCCGATGTCACCATTGCACAGGTCTATGAAGTGGTGCCGCTGGGGAAATTAGATCCTGAGCACATCATTACCCCAGGTATTTTTGTCCAACACATTGTACAAGTACAGCCCGCACAGTAAGGCAATAAGGAGAAAATTATGAGCTATCAAAAACTTAACCGAGACCAAATTGCCCAGCGTGTGGCACAGGACATTCCCGATGGCGCTTATGTCAACCTAGGCATTGGCTTGCCAACCAAAATCGCCAGTTATTTACCCTCTGACAAAGATGTCTTTCTCCATTCAGAAAATGGACTACTGGCATTTGGACCTCCACCCGCTAAAGGTGAAGAAGATCCTGAACTCATTAATGCCGGAAAAGAGTTTGTCACCATGCTAGAAGGCGGTAGTTTTTTCCATCATAGCGACTCGTTTGCCATGATGCGTGGGGGTCACTTAGACATTTGTGTTTTAGGTGCCTTTCAGGTTGCCGCTAATGGTGATTTAGCCAACTGGCATACCGGTGCAGCGGATTCTATTCCTGCTGTAGGTGGTGCAATGGATTTGGCCGTTGGCGCAAAGAAAGTCTTTGTGACGACAGATCATGTCACCAAACAGGGTGAGCCGAAAATCGTCGCTGAACTGACTTATCCAGTGACGGGTAAGCACTGTGTAGACCGTATTTATACCGATCTGTGTGTGATTGATGTGACAACTGAAGGTCTGAAAGTGATTGAGAAAGTCGACGGTTTGTCATTTGATACGTTGCAAGGCTTTACGGGTGCAGCGCTTATTGATGCAACACAGGGATAATATTAAAAAGGAAAACACAAATGAAAAACGCATATATTATTGATGCTATCCGTACCCCGTTTGGTCGTTATGCAGGCGGGCTTGCACCAATGCGCACTGATGATTTAGGTGCAGTACCAATCAAAGCATTAATGCAACGAAACCCAAACGTTGTATGGGAACAAGTCGATGATGTGATCTATGGCTGTGCCAACCAAGCTGGCGAAGACAACCGCAATGTTGGGCGTATGTCTGCGCTGTTAGCTGGCTTACCTTATCAAGTCCCTGCCACCACCGTTAATCGTTTATGTGGCTCATCCTTAGATGCTATTGCCATCGCTGCTCGTGCCATTAAGGCTGGTGAAGCTAACCTAATTATTGCAGGTGGTGTAGAAAGTATGAGCCGTGCACCGTATGTCATGGGAAAATCTGACAGTGCTTTCGGTCGTAACCAGAAAATTGAAGACACCACGATGGGTTGGCGTTTTATCAATCCGAAACTCAAAGAGCTGTATGGTGTAGACACCATGCCACAGACCGCCGAGAACGTTGCAGAGCAATTTAACGTAAGCCGTGCAGATCAAGATCAGTTTGCCTTAGCGAGCCAACAACGCACCGCAAATGCGCAAGCTAAAGGCTTTTTTAACCAAGAAATCGTGCCGATTGAAATTATGCAGCGTAAAGGGGATCCCCTAGTTATTGATACCGATGAACACCCACGCACATCAACCACACTTGAAGCGCTAGCTAAACTGAAACCCGTCGTCAAAGCCGATGGTAGTGTCACCGCAGGGAACGCTTCAGGCATTAACGATGGCGCAGCCGCTATGTTGATTGCATCGGATGAAGCCATTCAAGCCTATAATCTAAAACCACGCGCCAAAATCATCGCGTCGACGGCGGTGGGTATCGAGCCACGTATTATGGGGTGTGGTATTTCCATGGGAGGGTTAACGGGTCAATGGCTTGCCATTCATTACCCTGAGCGCTTTAGTCAGGTGATAGTCGCCAATACCGCCGCTAAAATCGGTCAAGAACAGGTATGGCTCGACCGCGCTAACTCAGTCCGTGAACAAGGTTTACAGCCCATCGCAGCAACAGCAGCATCGCGATGGTTTACAGAATCCTTTATCCAGAGTCATCCTTCGATTGTCAGTAACCTAAGCAACGACTTAAGTGCGGGCAGCGCAATGGGTTATGCCAATTGTTGCGAGGCTTTGGCTAAAGCGGATGTCCGTGAGCAGTTAAAGGACATCACCATTCCGGTGTTAGTCATTGCCGGAACGCAAGATCCGGTGACCACGGTAGCAGATGGTCAATTTATGCAGCAGCATATTCCACAAGCTCGGCTTGTAGAAATTAATGCATCGCATATTTCAAATATTGAACAGCCGGATATTTTTAACCAAATAGTAATTAGTTTTATTCAGCAACACAAATAAAGCAAGTATTTATCTCTGATTGAGTTATACTTTAATTGTTTTAGAAATTTACTTTTAAATAACTGGGTATTACAGCCGTACATTATTTTATAAACAAATAATATACTTACGATGAAAGCAACACCCATCACTGGCAGGTGCATGTAAAAGAAATCGGTGACAAAACTTCCACATTTTACAACTTCATGTATGCTGGATTCTTAAAATCGAAAAATGCCATTGAGGTGCGAATGGAGACAATAGCCGAAGGATCCAATAACCGGGTAATAAAACTGACAAGTGGGTTTGACCAATCTGAACTTATCAAAGCACGCGTCACCAACCTTGCTGATCATTTTATTGATGTACTTAGAAGAAAAGATCCGGATAGTATTCCTCTATTATTAACTCTGCCTGACGATGAGTTTTGGGCGGAAATCAAAGGACGTGCCAACTATATTGAAATAGTGGAAACGGCCACTCTGGAAAAGAAAAAACATGAGGAGTTTATCGAGAGCAGAAACGCTTTTCTTGCCTGTCTTGGAGAATTCGGAGGAGTCTACAAGTCCAGTAAAGTTGCTGACATATTAGGAGTGACCCGCCCCACAGTAAATAAGTATGGTGAGAATCATAAACTCATTGTATTAAACTGGGGAGTTGAAAATTTATATCCTGTTTTCCAGTTTTCGGTAAATAAAAAAACCAGCGATAAAGGATACTTAAAAGGCGTTCCAGAAATATTGGCTAATATAGGAAAAATAAGTGACGTCAGGAAATGCCATTTTTTCATCCATAAAATCAATACATTTGATCTTGATATGAGTATAAACGAATCCACAACAGTACTGGATATCCTCAGAAATGGCGCCTCCAATAGTGAAATTGCTCAATTGGTAAGACTGGCGCAGATCTTCGGCTCTTCTGACACAAAAGCCTGAGCAAGTGTTATTTACGCTATGGTGTGAAATCTGAGCCAATAAACGGTCACAACACGACTGTTTGCCCACCATCGACAAGTAGCGACACCCCCGTCACGAACGACGCAAGATCCGAGCCTAACCACACCACCGCATTCCCAACCTCTTCCGGCTCACCCAGCCGCCGGAGTGGCATCCGTTCACGCAACACATCAAACGTTTTGGCAACTTCAGGCGAAGAAAGAGGAAGCGCTGTATTGATCAACCCTGGGCATACCGCATTGACGCGAATACCCGATGGTCCAAAGGCATCAGCCAACGCAGCGACCATCATATTTACGCCCGCTTTGCTGGTGGAATAAGCCGTCGTGAGTTGACCCGTCCTAATGGATCCCATACTCGACGTTGCCACGATACTCCCACGTTTGCCCAGTTTCATCATCTGTTCAGCTGCCGCCTGTGCACCGAATAGAACGCCATCAAGATTGACAGTAAGCAACTTGTGAAAATCGTCCGAACTAATTTGTGGGCCATCAGTAGCTAACGCGATTCCGGCGTTGCAAGCCATCAGATCAACACCACCGAACGGCGTAGAAACATCAACCAACGAGTCCATATCACTTCGCGAGGTGACATCACACCGATGAAATATCACTTCCACCCCCATCGAACGAAGGCGCTGGGCCACCGGTGTACCTCCTTCACGAGGTTGATCTGTGATGTCACCGATGATCACGGTCGCTGCGCCATGACGGGCAGCCGCCAAAGCAATACCCGCTCCGATACCACTTGCCCCGCCAGTGACAATCACAACCTTACCTTCCAGCATACGGTCCATGACATTCCTCATTATGTTGTTGTGTTACCAAGATACGGTGTGATATCAACCGTTGTTTTATGGTAACAAAGCTACCTCTTATGAGATTGTTCCGGCAATGATTGGAAGAGGTGTTTCGGTGAGATAATTTTGGTTTTATAAGTTATGTCTCACTTTTCTTGAGCAGTCTTTCGCGTTGAGCTTCACGCATTATCCAATGAGCTGAACGATGTCCTACTTCTGCCAAATACTGGATCCGGCTTTTCAAGTTATCGTTAAGTTTTACTGAGGTTGCTATTTTTTCCACCTTAATATTAAAAGGTAATACCTTTAATTACTATATCATGACATCTCCGCGTTGCTATTAATTCACATTGAACATCATGACTTAATTGACACCCATTAATCCGTTCGATAAA
Source organism: Photorhabdus temperata (assembly GCF_025384845.1). NCBI lineage: Bacteria > Pseudomonadati > Pseudomonadota > Gammaproteobacteria > Enterobacterales > Morganellaceae > Photorhabdus > Photorhabdus temperata. Next base: position 21,939 of record NZ_JAJAFX010000008.1, read on the forward strand.
TAATAAAAACTTCCATGTCTATTCTAACGTTGATAATACAGTGATTTTCTTATGTTAGAGTCCTTGTAATTCATTATGCTCGATTCAACATAGGCTATGATTTATTGTAAATAACATATTTATTGCTATTAAATATCACTTCAATTTCAATCAAATCTCCTGGAATAAATTTATGGGAAACTTTCACGTGCAAGCCATCTTCATCTACATTTGCACTGCAATAAAATGATTTCCCCTCTTTTATTTCCGCAAGATATTTACCATTCTTTTTAATTACATATTGATAAGGTGTATACCAGTCACGATCAAGCGTGAACTCAAATTCACTTTCGCTTAATAACGCCCTATTTACGCTCTTCATAAGATAAGCCAATTCAGGAATATATTCCCTGTATGGCATATCTATTGTAATTAAATTTTTATCATCATTTTCCCATATGTTTTTCTCTAACGGAGGGAGGGTCTTTAATATTTCTAATGTCTTCTCATTAGATGTAATTCCCCATTTATCAAAAAACTTTGACAGATTGATATTAGTCAATTGAGATGATGAAATTATAAATTGCTGTTTCTTATCATTATTATTGATAGGAATTGACTCCATCATTCTATATACCTGGTGGAGCTGAGGGTAAAACCCATTACCAAATGCCAATCTTAACTGCCATAACATTCCCAGCTTTATATTAATATCTTGAATGTCGAAAACTCTTCTTTCAGTTGCTAAATATGCTTTGATTTTAGGATAATATTTATCCAACTGATTTGCTCTACCATAAATTCCTTCTTGGGAGGCTAAAGAATACAAATTTACTGTCACCTCCATCATTCCTGTTCCACCACTCCAGGTATATGGGGATTGCTGTCTTTGATGCCCACTTTCATGCCAAACTCCCCAACCATTATTGGTAGTTAATAATCGTTGAAGAGCAGCATCTCCGCTAAACCCCATATGCCCACTCGTCGAGAACATATAAAAGCGGTTCGCTTCTACATATAATAATTTATTTGGATCTACTTTATAATCTGCTTTTCCATTTTCTAATATTCCCGATATATCGTCCTGAAAACGAATAAAATCATCATAGTATTTCATTAATGCACTTGGATCCGTCAGATATTTCTTGGCACTATTATATTTTACAACAATTATTGTCCTTTCACTACTAAGTTGAACAATAGGTGCATCAGAATATAAATCCATTATATTCGTCCACTCTGTATTATTATTTTCATTCAACTTAAATGTCGGAATCTTCTTTAACTCTGATTGAACGGTAACCTTGACATAACCATTATTATTATTGTTGGTGAAACTGAGTAAACCTTCACTTTTTGATATAAATTTATTGAGTCCGTTATTTAGTAAGTGTTTTTTAGGTTTATTAAGTTCAGGGACACCAATCACTGCATTTACGGCACCATGTGTTTCTCCTTCAATATTTATAATCACCTGCTGGCCGGGAATAACATAGAGCCCTGTTGGTTGTAATTCACTGTGTGCAATAGATCTTCGTTGTGATTTTTTATATTCATCAGCAAAACCCTGACCGTGTAAAATCATCTCTTTATTGTTTTTTATCATTTTGTTTTTACCTTCTGATTGAAGATGAAATATGTTTCATGGAATATAAACCAACTTCACTATGAAGTAATAATTTATTTTTTCATAATAACATTGCGGATGATTTTTATAGCTTCCATAAAAACAACATCATTTATCAAAAAATGAGTCTGACTTATACGAATACATATTTCACGAAGATTCACACATGCCATATTGATGACAAGCGTTAATAGGATATTAAATAGAATGGATTTGCCAACTACTGAATTGTTGCTGGCAAGAGTGACATGTTTGAAAATAATAAAAATGGGAATTGATTATTCCAAATCCCTTTTCAATATGTTCAAACGGATTTAAGTGGGAGGAACAATCGGTGGCTTCCTGAACTGAGCAGCGAGAAGCCGAATTGTTCATAGAAACGCTGCGCTTGCTCGTCTATAGCATCGACTACCATGGCATAGATTGCGATTTCCTCGCTGATAGCCAATATTCGCTTGATAGCATCAGCCAGTAACATGCTACCCACACCACGCCCCTGAGCCGCCTGATTTACAGCCAACCTGCCAAGTAACGCTGCCGGCACAGGATGCCTGGGCAATTTACGGGAAAGATGCTGCGGCAGGTCACTTAACTCAATCGCCAAGGTGGAGAGTGTGTAGTAACCCACAATAGTATTTGGATGTTTTGCCACCGTCGCCACGAACACCCGGCTGATGCGGCGCGTCACATCCTGACGCGCCTGCTTTCGAATGTATTCGTCCAATGAAGCAACTCTGCAACAGAAACCCGCTCTGTCGTGGCTACTGCCTAGCGGTTCTATAATCAGTTTTGAATAATCGATCATTTGTGGCTGACACGCTGATTATGTTCAGCCAATGCGGCTGCCAGTTTGTTGTTGAAGTGGATCGGCTTGACCAGCGCATTAAAGAATGTTTCAGAGTCTTGATTGTTCAAGTTCATGACTTCATGCTCATGAATGGTTTTTTCTGCATGTGCCAATGCACAGGTCAAGATGAAATTGCTGACCGTCTTACCTTCGAAGCTTGCGGCACGTTCCAGCGCCTTTTTAGCACCGGGCTTGAGCCGAAGGTTAATCCGGTCCTGTTTAATATCTATCACTGTATTCATGGTAAATGCCCTCTGTGGATATAAATGACATCCTTAATGTACGTCAAAATGGTGCTTTTATCAATGGAGGATATTCTATAAATTCATTCATGCTTTTTTACCTCAACCAATAAAGTTAGATGAGAGTTTCCATGTGCAAGTGCTGTTTTACGGGATGATGTCAACACATTGACACAACCACCCCAATCAACACCATTTTTATCCGGTTGCCACCATGCACCGGTTGGCATTGCTACCACACCGGGAATAATACGTTGGGTAACCTCAGCAGGAACCATAGAAATACCACGATCATTAAATACACGGACTAAATCCCCCGGTTCAATATTGCGTTTCTGCGCATCCAGAGGGTGAATCCATAATTTCTGGGTTTGAACTTCCTGTACCCAAGGGTTTGAATATTGGGTTGAATTGGAACGGTTTTTCCCTTTCCAGGTAATTAATTGCAATGGATATTTTTCGGTTAATTTATCCTCCGGCCCTTCAAATGCAGGTACATAATGTGACAGTGCCGGGATTTCAGGATTTTGCATGTCATACAGACGTTTAGAAAATATCTCTATTTTTCCTGATGGTGTTGGGAATGGATGATTTTCCGGATCACGAATATTGTCTTCAAAAGCCACGTAAGGCGGTATTTTGAAAAGATGTTTATGCGTACTTTGTAATTCTTCAAAAGTTGGCAAATTTGCTTCCGGCATTACCTGACGATTAGATTCCATAATATGGGCTATCCACTCTTTTTCGTCACGACCTTCACTGAACTCGCGTTCAACACCCAATTTTGCTGCAACTTCGCGTATCCATTCATAATCAGAACGCCGTTCGAATGCAGGTTCAATCAGCTTTGATGACAGAATGAAATAACTGCCGGTACCCCAAGGATAAGCTATATTCCAGCGTTCCATAAAACTGGTTTCCGGCAATAAGATATCTGCATATCGGGCACTGGGCGCCAGGTAAAGATCACTGGAGACAATGAACTCAATTTTAGATTCATCTGCCAATATTTTGACTGCCTGGTTGATATCTGGGTTTTGATTTGCAAGATAATTACCCGCAAGTGAGAATAACACACTGATATTGGTGTTTAATTTATCTGCATTAACCAAACCCTCCTCCGGGGTAACTTTACTGGCATCATCGGAGGCCTGAACCCAATTCATAACGGAGATTTTTTCTTTTACCGGGTTTTTACCAAGATCAAGCCCGTACAGATACTTATTCCCCGCAACACCGCCGAAACCTGCGGCCCACCCGCCTTTTTTACCCACATTACCGGTTATTGTGGCTAAAATTGTTGAGCCACGTGCGACACGTTCACCACAGATATGACGTTGTGGCCCCCATCCCTGCATCAGGGCTGCGGGTTTAGTGCTGGCGTATTCACGGGCAAGCTGACGAATTGTATTTGCCGGCACTTTAGTGATTTTTTCAGCCCATTCGGGTGTTTTTACAACGCCATCTTTAGCGCCTGTCAAATAAGCAACCAAAGATTCATTGGCAGGAACCCCCTCCGGCATATTGTTTTCATCAAAACCAATCGTATAACGATCAATAAACTCTTTATCGTGCAGATTTTCACTGACAATCACATACATCATTGCATCCATCATCGCGTTATCGGTTGTTGGAAGCAAAGGAATCCATTGGTCAGCCAGCGAGGAAGCCGAATCGGAATAACGGGGATCGACAACAATAAATTTGGTGCCGTTTTTCTTCATTTTTTGGAAATAGTGATTGGTGTGACCAAAAATAGTTTCAGCCGGATTATGGCCCCAAAGAATCACTAATGGCGTATCTTCCAGGGTATCCAATGTACTGCCTGAAGTTGCCACACCATAGGTATAAGGTGTCGCTGCCGCTGTATTGCCCATACTCACGGAATGATAATATTGTAAATGCCCGCCGGTAATATTCAGTAAACGACGCAACATTTTATCGCCGGATGATACACCACCGATGACTGCGGTATTAACGCTGACATAGCGACAAGCCGGGCCATATTTCTCAGTAATGTGTTTCAGCTTGTCTGCAATAATGGTTGTTGCCTCATCCCAGGAGATTCGCTCAAACCTCCCCTCTCCCCGCTTGCCAACCCGTTTCATCGGATATTTTAAGCGGTCAGGGTTATAAACAAATTTGCGATAACCCTTGCCACGAACGCAAGCCCGCATAACCGGCATAGCTTCATCAAGTTCATGATCCGGTCTGGTGGTTATCCGGGTGACTACCCCATCTTTAACATGGGCGCGGATATCACATCTTCCCCCGCAATCAAAGGTACTACAGGTTGGTACGACTTTTGTTTCGCCGGTATCGATAACGCTAACTGGCAGAGATTCTTGGGTTTTTTTCTCCTCTGCAACCGTTGTGCGGGCAGAAACAAAAGGGACAGAGATAAGTGCTGCACTGGCCTGAACAAAACGACGACGGCTGACCACTAACTCATCACTTATTTTTTTATTTTTCATATTAGCCTCCACATTGCATTTCATGAGTATGATGCATGTTATGCAGGAAAAACGGGGCGAATTTTGATAGCACTCAAGTATAAATATAGTTTAGTTCACATTTTCTTGGAAAATTTTACTAAATCTGGTTAACCCGTTAGTGCTGAAACGAATAAAAGTATAAAACATGGTTACAACATATTTAACTATAATTGGGAATAGGTCGAAATGAAGCCAGCATTACCAGACGCCGTTGCATCTTTAAAAATCACCTTGCCGGTAATAGAGGGATTTATAAAAGCAATTTCCACTTTACCACTGACGTTGGCCGCCAATAATGGGAGCTTATTACTTAAATCTCACAATATTGATGAAGTTCTGATAAATATTTTATACAAATACTCAATTGTAGTTATCTCTCTCACTTCAAACTTATGGTGAGAACAAATAGGATATTCAATAGAATAAGTCTGCCAACGACTGAATGACTACCAGAGGATTCTATAACAATAAACATATCTCCGTATCTGGACAGGATTATTTCCGTAAGAATCAATACCAAACGTTGATTAATCAGCAATATCAATTTAAAAAATGAGATATTATTGGAGAGAGAATAATGAAAAGAGTAATAAAAAACATATTTTTATTCACTGGTTTTATAGTTGGCAATTTAACATTATCTCACGCAGCGACTATTCCAGAAAATACAATGTTGGCAGTTAAGCAAGATATCGTTCGTAATAATGGTTCAGAACCTGCGTCTCTTGATGTCCATAAAGTTGAAAATGATGTTGAATTTAATATTATTCATGACTTTTTCAGTGGGTTAGTCAGCACAGGCAATGACGGAAAAATCAATCCTGATTTAGCGACTCGTTGGGAAACTAAAGATAATAAAGTTTGGTTATTTCATCTACGAGAAGGCATAAAATGGTCTGATGGCTCACCTATTACTGCCCATGATGTTGTTTTTAGTTGGCGACGTTTAGTTGACCCACAAATTGCGTCGCCATACGGCAGTTATCTTGGAAACATGCATATAATCAATGCTAAAGATATTGTTTCCGGCAAGAAAAAAACCGATGAATTAGGTGTTAAAGCATTGAATAATTTGACAGTGGAAGTCATATTAGAACGGCCCGTATCCTATTTTTTACAGATGCTGGCTTATCCTGTTATGGTGCCTGTCAGCCAAAAGGCGGTTGAAAAATATGGTGATAAATGGACTCACCCAGATGTATTTGTTAGTAGTGGGCCATTTAAATTATCTGAATGGGTGGTTAATGAAAAAGTCGTTGGCGTCAGGAATTCTCAATATTGGGACAATGCACATACTGTTATTAATAAAGTGACTTATCTTCCCATCGCATCGGAAACAGCAGACGTGAATCGTTATCTGGCCGGAGAGATAGATATAACCAAGAATATCCCCTCAGTTTTATTTCAATCTTTAAAAACTAAATTAGGCAACCAGGTTCACATTACACCCGCATTAGGGGTTTATTATTACGATCTTAATAACCAAAGAGCACCTTTTAATGATGTCAGGGTAAGACAAGCATTAAATTTGGCTTTAGATAAAGAGATCATAGCAAACAAAGTCTTAGGACAAGGCCAAGAACCTGCCTATAACCATACCCCACCCAATACCGGAGGAATGAATTTGGAGCAGCCTGATTATGCATTATGGACGCAGCAGGCAAGAATTGAAAAAGCCAGGCAGTTATTAAATGAAGCCGGTTATAATAGAGATAACCCATTGAAATTTAAACTTCTTTATAATACATCAGAGGAGCATAAAAGAATTGCGATTGCCGCGACTTCAATGTGGAAAAAAAATCTGGGTGTAGATATTGTTTTGCAGAATCAAGAACGAAAAGCATTGTTGGATGTCATTCATCAAGGTAATTTTGAGATGGTGAGATATGCACGGATTGCTGATTATAATAATCCTGCATCGTTTTTAAATAATTTTGTGACTAATAGCTCTAATAATACTTTCTTATATAGCAATGAAACTTATGATGATTTGATAAATAAAGCCAAAGCAACAAATGATCGAAAATATTTTCAGCAAGCAGAAAATATTCTGGCAAAAGATGTACCCTCAATTCCCGTTTATTACTACATTGGTACCAGATTAGTAAAACCTTATATTGGTGGATATTATCTGAGTCCACTCGGTTTTGTGTCGTCGAAAGATCTCTATGTTATTAAGCATTAGCAGAATATTATTATCATATTTAAATGGATATTACGGTTTTAAACAGTTTGATTTGTTTTAGACCGTAATATATTGGCAAGCCATAATAGTTTAATATGAAAATTACAATATATTTAAATTGTAAATTACGTATAATCTTAGTTTAAAATTATATAATTAATATCTGAGCTATATTTACCTAGCATTTCTCTGCACAAATAATCCAAAGCATCATCATCTAAATCACCATCATATTCAATCATAATTATTCCATGATCATCATAGGGATCATCCCAGTTCGCCAGATTAAGATATTCATTAATATAAGATTTAATTTCCTTCTTAATAGATGGAGTTGATGTGCTGACAAATATATCAATCATTATCACTTTTGACATAATTTCACCCTGCAATATTCATTTAGAATACAGTTGTGTATTACTTAAATCTGTTTAAAATTCAACTGGCTTTCAATTGATTAATGTAACCCCTATGTTTGCGAGAAAAAAATATTTCTCTAATTAAACAATAGCAGAACTATAATAATTATATCGAGCCATCAATTATTGAATATTCCACCAAATATCTAATATGGGAACAGAATGGTACTGTTCCCATCTATTACTTATTTCCATCCAAACAGTTAATACATGTTATTTACTTCAATGTATCGTTAAATGTTACAGGATCATCACGATAAGCGTTGAGTTTATTTCTAACCCAAGGGTCAGGGTTACCTACTGTTGAGACAATACCGATAGTTTCAGCACATTCTGGTCACCAGAACTTATCGTGATAGAGCCAGGCACAGAAACGACATAAACTGTTTTCGAGACGATAAAATTGCTGGCTTCAACAGTGTAGGTACTTGGCTTGACAGAAACCGGCCACGTTGAACTTCCTGATATCATCTGGATTTGTTGTTCATATTCCATCTCTTCAGATGATAATCGGATTGGTAATCCACCTTGCAACACATCACTGGTTTCTATTGTCACCGTTAATTCAGGGAAATCAGTTGTATCTACATTATCTATTGTGACTAAATTGGCAGTGTATCTGACATCCATTAGTTCATTTTGTAATTCCACCGGAAGAACATCAAAGGTGTATACCTGGTTATTGAGGTTTACAGTGTCAATAACAATATTAACGACTCCGCTACTGTTTAATTTGCGTAACTGGGTGGTTTCATTCACTTTAGTAAAGAAATTAGCAATTATGTCACCGTGTATCGCATCTAATACCGTAACGTTCAATATCTCATGTTCAAGCCCTGGAATATCATCAACGGTAAAATTAATGGAGCAGTAGTATTCAACTTGACCAAAGTCGATCGACGCCTCTGCTGTTTCGCCTGTAATAACCTCTATCGTAGCCGGAGTAATTAACACCGGAGCCACCACAGTTAAATCTGCATTTTCCACATCTGGAGCACTCAATGAATAGTCACCAGCCAGGATGCTTTCCAGCTGAGTTGTGCCCATTACCATATTTACTGATACTGAATACCCGCCTGCGGTAGTAAACAACACAGTAGGTTGAAGGTTATCCAATGCAGAATCAGGTGATGCTGCACAGGTAATATTAACCGTGCCATTGATCTCTGGTGCACTGTCTACGGCAAAAACAAAGGAATCAAGATATTTATTGGGATCTGTTGTCAGATCGCCATTAACACCAATGGTTATTGAATCTGAATCAATAAATACATATGGATTTGGAAAGGTTATTGTTACCGTTACAGAAGATGTATTGGCATCAATAGAGACATTTTGAACGTCAACACTCCAATTTTGCCATTCAGAAAATGACAGATTTATATAGGTTGACGATATTGAAGCCGGAGAAAGAAAGTTAAAACTTAGATAGTTATCAATATGAACCTGGTATCCGGTATCATAATGTAAGTTATTGACAGTAATGGAACCATAATACGGTGTAGCACCAGGATCCACGACAGCATTATATAAAATACTCACTATAACCTCTGCTATATATCAAAATTGAAATAATATCCCTTGGAGTTGTAGGGACTGCTTTTCCCCAATAGAAAGCGGATGAGTTAGCTTTCTGAGTAGAAATTGATAATTCAATTTATCCTGATGAAGTTAAATTAAAAATAGAGAATTAATATAGTAGAAAATTTAACTTTACTAAATTAATATCTTTTTTATATATTTTTACGATATGATTTAATATTTTCATCAATCTATATCGATAGTTTTTACCATTCAGGTTATCTGCATAAGAATAGACCTCCAAAAACACATCACCATAACTATAAGTAAGTGTTTTTAAATTAATAAATGCTATCAAAACGCACAGGTTGTTTATAGCATAAACTATGTCAAATAAATTAAGAAAATCATATCCTTTTATATTACAAAAAATAATGACAGGCACATTTTAGACAAAACTTCAATAGCTTAATGTAATTAGATTGTTAATCAATTTATGAAATGGATAATCATATTATATTCACCTAAAATGAATGATTAAGTCCCGGGGCTTTATTTGTCATAGATAAATCATCCTATCTGATGGAGGACACTATTATGTATAAACATAAAGTGAGAAATATGACTTTAGCCACTACGATAATTGCAGCTTTATTTAATGGTGCCTGGGCTCATGGTTATATTGATAGTCCAGGAAGTCGAGCATTCCTTTGTTCTGCTCAGGGAAATAAACAAAATACGGATTGTGGGCTGGTTAAATATGAGCCTCAATCTCTTGAAGCTAAAAAAGGCTTCCCACAAGCAGGTCCCGAAGATGGTCACATTGCCAGTGCTGGTATTGGTCACTTTGGTGAGTTGGATGCCCAAACAGAAGATCGCTGGAAAAAAATCCCTATTACTACCGGTAATATTGAGTTCAAATGGGAAATTGTCATTCAACACAAAACTGCAAGCTGGGAATATTTTATTACCAAACCAAACTGGGATCCCAATAAGCCTTTAACCAGAGAGCAATTTAATAGCACACCTTTCTGTTTTGAGGATTACCAGGAGAAAATGCCAGGGAATCAAGTTATTAATAAATGTACCTTACCAGAAGGATATCAAGGTTATCACGTTATACTGGGTGTCTGGACCATTGCAGATACCCTTAACGCATTTTACCAAGTCATTGATACAACAATTAATCCTGCCTGATATTTAGTACATATTATATAATAATTTGGGAACAGCATGGCGCTGTTCCTTTTAATTGTTCCTCTGGTTGTTTTATGGCGATAGGCTGATTTGTATTAATTTTGAGATAAGGGACTGTCATCAGCCTAAAATAATATGAGGCACACATAACGATGTGTCCTTTGTTATTCGGCCAACATCTTCCCTCACCGATAAACCAGCCGGTCTGTCATTAATGAGCCAACTGCCGATAAGAACATGATTATCACCGAACTTTGGTAACGGGCTATATTGTTGCACGATGTAACCTTCTTCCCCATAAGGCCCACCGACTTTCTCAATCACCTTGCCATTCTTGTGAATACTGATGTTCGAACCTTCGCGGCTAAATATTGGCTTTATTACATAATGCGTCAAGCGTTTAGCTTTCGGGTCATCAGCAAAGTAAGATTCAAGCAGGTTTGGGTGCCCTGGGAACATTTCCCAAAGCAGCGGTAAAATTGATTTATTCGAGGTAATACACTTCCACATTGGCTCAAACCAGTTAACGCCAGCGGTTGCCAAGTGTTGAGCATACTCTTCGCGAAACATAAACTCCCACGGGTACAGCTTGAATATAGAGTCGATGATCTTGCTATTGTTGTCGGTAAACTTACCGCATTCACTCAGACCAATATCTTCAACATAGACAAATTCTGTATGAATGCCGGCATCTTTGGCGCAATCAGCCATGTACTCGACCGTACCCCGGTCTTCTTCTGTATCCTTACAACATGCAAAGTGAAGCGTATTGAATGGCAGGAACGGTTTAAGCTCATAGAAGCGATTCACAAGTAATTCTTGTAATAAGTTGAACTGGTCCGCAGAGCGTGGCACTTCTCCACGGTCAACTTTGTCTTCCAGCCACAACCAGCTAAAGAAGCCAAGTTCATAGATCGAGGTCGGTGTATCTGAGTTGAATTCTAATAATTTCGCCGGATTTTTACCGTCGTAGGCAAAATCGAGTCGGCTATACAGGCTCGGATCCTGGCGCTCCCAAGATTCACGAACCAACGACCACATTGTTTCTGGAATTTGGAATTTAGCCATCAACTTGTCGCTGTTAACCACTCGCTCTACTGCTTGAAGACCCAGTTGGTGGATTTCCTCTGTTGGATCTTCAATGTGCTCCTCAATCTGCCTGAGAGTGAACTGATAGTAACGGTCTTCCGTCCAGTACGGTTCATCATCAATTGTGTGGAAACCAAAACCAAATTCTTTGGCGCGCACTTTCCAATCATGGCGTGGTGTCGTTGGGATCTGTAGCATGACTTTGACCTCCCGATACTTCTTGTTATCCTGAATTAGCTGTCAAAGCTGGTTAACCACCCCAGCTTGATCTGGCTGAGGATGTTGAGCCAAAACCACCTTTAGACTTGGTAGTTACGATGGGTTTATTGTAGTCAGGGAGCCGGGTGAAACCGTCCTTAGCGCGAGTTGAAGAGCTGATACCAGCACCACCGTAATAGCCTGTTGCAGATTGTTGTTCCCTCTCACGATTTAGGCGTTCTCTATACATTCTTTCCCTATACACACTATCTCTGTCTCTATTCTTGAGCAATTCAGAAGCAATATAAGCAGTCCCTATAGTGCTTAGCGTCGAGTTCATACCCGCAGAAGCATTTGCTGTCCCCGGAGAGATTTCTTGCTTAGTTGGCAGGCGGACGGTTGCCAATGGATGCAAATAACGCGGGTTCATCTCGAACTGGATATTGTCCATATCTGAGTAAGAACCAATCACCTTGCCATCAGCGAAAAACAGACTGCCGTACAGGTCGCTATAGCTTGATGTTGAAGTGAATATGGGTTGGTAGAATACATTGCGGTATTTGTCAGCAATGTTGTACTCATTGAAATACTCAGGCTTTACATCCGCCATCATGAAGGCAGCCATCTTTGGCCGGTAACCAAGCTTGCCCGGCATTTCGTCACACTCACCGTATTCAAGCTTGCACATTGCTTCTTGTCTGAACTTCTGCGATGTCCGATCTGCTTCACGCAATGCTGCCTTATACGTGGCTTCACATTCAGCAGCAATCGTATTCTGTGGATCATTCTGACAAGCCGCTAAATCCTTATAAAGCTTGATTGACAGTCCATCCGTCGATTGACCGCAGCCCACTAGCGAACCAATACTGAGCGCCAGCGAAGTCAGTGAAAAGGTACGCCAATATTTACGTTTGTTTTCAATGTTGATGCCTGTGCTGCGCATTCTGCGCCTTTTGTTCTCGTTCGTCATACAGCCTCTGGATTAGTAAGTCATGCAAGCTGCGTTTAGAAGACCAACAGAGATTGAAACTGCTGCCAGAACTACGGCGGCTGGGATCTCATTGTTCTCAATGCGGGATACAATTTTCGGCATCATGAATACGCGAACCATGAAGAAACCGGCAATCTGCGCCAGTAGTGCAACAACACCCCACATCACGAAATCAATAACGCCTATAGAGTTGCTTGCTGCACTCGCAATGGCGATGGTATAACCTACCAGAGCGCCGCCTAGAGATACTGCGGCGGCCGTATTTTTTTCTTCTTTGATCAACTTCCATTCATCCTGTGGAGTAACCATGACATAGATGAATTTGAATACAATGAAGAAAACAAGCGCCAAACCAAAACACAAGCCAAAGTTGGTTACACTATCAATAAATTGAGTTAAAGCTTGTTCTTCATCTGCGAGTGTAATCATTTATGCTACCACTTTAAAATCTGTTTGATTAAGTTGAATACCGGTGCTTTTTACCATCAGCCGGTCTAAGTTGTTGCCTACAATCTTTTCTTCGCCCGCAATCAACAGCTCCTCTGTTCTGTTATCTGAAACTTGGCGAGTGTAAACCATCATGAATTGGTCAGTTTCAGTAATGGTGCCGTTCTTATGGTAGGTTTTCTCAGTAACAACGACAGGTTTCGTGTTGTCCCACAACCGGGAAAACTTGGTACCGTCGAGGTCATATTGTCCATTCGGTGTGACAATACCGCTTTTAATCAGCGCATCCCACTGAGTTTGGGCGTCGATCGGCTTGGTTTCGTAGAAGTACCAAAGGCTCACCTCTTTCACCCCATCATCGCTTTCGTTTTCTTGAAGCACCTGGAGGTAGCCTTCATCATCGGTGTAGTAACGAACCAAACGTACATTATCGCCAAGATCGACAACACCGACAGAGCATATAAGCTGAGTTGAAGCAGCGTTTTCGATGGTAAGGTCAAACTCGATCAGTTTTAGTATCAACGGGTCTATCTCAAGTGCGCCGCCAATACGCAAACCCAATACTTCTGGTACCTTCGGACCAACAGACGCAATTTCTTTGCTGTTGAATGCTCTCTTAAACGCCTTAGCGATTTTGGAAAACATAGAAACATCCTTTAAATTTACAGAGGAAGACCCCGCTTAAGGAGCAGGATCTTGACTAACAAACCTGGGAGATTACTTGCCAAGAATGCGGGCAAGTTCATCTTCTGCGGACGCGGAGCTTGAAGTAATGCCAGCCTCTTTAAGCCTTTTGTCCAAATCGTTTGAAGTAGCGCTATCGTGAAGCTCTTGTTGGGCCTCGAACTTAGCCGACTTTTCAGCCTGACGCGCTTTGATACGTTCAAGCGAATCAAGCGCAGTAGATGTTTTTGACGACGCGCCAACTACAGAGTTGTGGGTTGCAGCCTGTGCTTTCTGTACTTGTTCAGTGGCCTTAACAAGGTCAACCTGATTCTCAAGCTGAGACACTTTTTCTTTAGCTTCTTGCACAGTACGGCGGTGGGTAGCTTCAGCCGTCTTGAAAGCATCCAGCTGTGATTGCCCTGTTTCCAGTTCGCTACGCAGGCTTGCAACTTTCTGAGCACATTCCAGCGCAAGCCCATTGTCACCTTTATTGGCAGCGGAGCGAGCGTGCCCTTCATATTCGGTGATGCTGGCTGTGATAGCTGAAACCTTTTGCTCTGCCATTTTGCGCTTGGCGATAATACTGATCAAACTGTCATCAGCACGGCGGATTTCTGCTTTAGCCTCACGAATTTCCTGATCAAGAATGGTTAATGCATTCTCGTCAGCTACCGCTTCTACCGCGTTATTTACAGTGCCTTTGATTGCTTTGAAAAGCTTTTTCCATACACTACTCATCGATATTTACCTTATACTGTTATTTCAGAAACTCAGAATATGCATCAAGAAGTTCATTGATGTTGGCGAACAACATAGAGACTTCAATGACAACACTCTCCACTTTTGATTCCGAAGACAGAGCGCCAAAAGCGGTATAATAAGATTGACCATCTACTTCGGTAATTCCAACAGAGGTCAGAGGGATCATCTTATGCGTTTCTAAAATGAATTTATTTAAGGCGGCAGTATCCGAAACATGCTCTTCCGCGAATATTAACGCTTCTACTGTGATTTGTTTTCCACAAATTGCCAGATGCGCCTTAACACCATCTTCATTAGTGATAACAAGGCACTCACCTGTTGGCTCTACAGTCCAGTTATTATCAGACTTTTTAAGAGCGGTAATGACTTGATTTAATTCCAAGCTATCTACTCCAATAGTTTGCGTGATTTTCCAGTAACACGCCATATGTTACGTTCAAGTGATTATAAACTTAGCACTTAATCACATTAATTCTAACAACTATTATACTTAAATAAATAGTAGATCACTTAAGGGATTCAATTTAGTTTGGTTTGAGAAATCTGAACTTTTGTCAACTCAACCACCGAAAGTACGCAATGTCAGCCAACAAGCCGTAATGAACAGGATGACAGCAACAACACATTCCATAATGCAACGCTGCCAGGGTTTCGATATGCAGGCCGAGAACCAGCGGGAGCTATAGGCCAGACCGTAGAACCATATGGCCGAGGCCGCAAGCGCGCCAGCTACGAACAAAATCCGATGATTGGCAGGATAAGGCGCTGCTGTTGATCCCAGGATAACAACAGTTTCCAGCAGAGCTAAAGGATTAAGAAACGAAAGACCAAGCCCGCGTTTCACCATGTCGAAGGGACGGGTATTTTGTTGCTCGCCAAGGGAAACAATCGCCCCACCCTCATTCATAGCCCGGCGCCCCGCCTGAAACGTCAGAAATAGCAGGAACATTACTGTGAGTAACGTCAAAGCCACCGTAATTCCCCGGTTTAACGCAATGATACTTCCAACACCCAACGCACCTGTGATAATCAGGATTACATCACAAATCACGAAAACTGAAGCGAGCAAACCAACACGGTCGTTCAACAAGCCAACCCGGAGGATTTCCATGTTTTGTGGGCCAATCGAAACAACAAGCCCTAAGCAAAGAATAAAACCATTAACTAACGCTAACATAATCTTTCCAAAGTATTGTTTCTATATCACCCGGTATATCCAGATTTGCAGGAAAATCGGGATAACGGATCGTTTTGCCATCGCGTTCAAAAATTGCTATCCCCAAATCAGTGTCGTAGTGTGTTATGTCTTCCCTGCGCACTTTTCCTACTTTAGTATCCATGACAAATCGCGTGGAATTTATCCAAGATGGGCTACGCCAATTCAATTCGTTGATGATGTTTATCAAACGAGCCAAATTTATGCGAAATGGTGCCGAAAAATTAATTGGATCAGGGATGAAAACAGAGAGGTTTCTAATTCCGAGGCGATCTAGTGTTTCAAGATGCCTTCTCAAGATTTCTGGATGATCATTTATTTGCCGAAGTATAGGAAATTGATTATAGCATGGTATCCCCGCTCTCTGAATACGCTTAATCATCTTTCGAACGACGTCACAGAGTTCATACGGGTGTGTCAGATGAAATACAAGACGTACCCCGGCAGATGCTAGAAGTTTTAATTTCTCATCACTTTTAAAGACTTGGGGGGAATAGCTGATTGTTTTTGTGTGGATTCGGATTGATCTCACTTGTTTATGGGATTTTATCGTAGAAAAGATGCTTTTTAATAACTCCGTAGGAAGTGTCATCGGGTCACCACCAGATAGAATCACCTCCTCTACATCAGGATGCGTACTGAGATAGGAATCCAATTCCAATATCGCCTTATCAAAAATTTTCTTTCCGGTTTCGTGTTGTTCAGAAAGAACATCTTGGCGAAAACAATATTGGCAATGTGATGCACATGTTGAGGTAGGCATGAATAACATTCGGTTCCGATACTTCTGGATAATGTTGCCAAGAGCATCGTCAGGCATATTTTCGCGGTCATCGACAAAATCAGCTACCTCACCAGGTGCGCGCACCAATAAACGTTCTTTCGTTGGATAAACCATCCGATGAAGCGGGCCTTCAGTATGGCCGAGTGCGGTAATTTCCTCGTCAATTTTTCGCTGAAAGAACCTGGTTACCTTAATCGGTAAAAGATGATCGCGAGCATTCAGCAATCTGAACGCTTCATTAATTTTTAACTGTTGCGTTGGGCTTGTTCGTAAATGCCCAGTGTCCTCTTTGATTATTAAATTGTTCATAATATCGACCTCAAAACAACATTGACACAGTAAATTAACTTGCTGGTAAGTCGCGGTGATGCCTTTAAGCATAGGATAAGGAATATTATTGCACTATTAACACCATCACAATTATTAATTAAATTTATGTTTTTGTCAGAATATTCTGGAGTAAACCTTAGAATATGACTTCTCTTTTCCTGATTAAAATTTCTTTACCTACGTTTATGCTCTGTTCTGATTGAAATATCATGGATGCTATCAGTCGAGATTATAATCATTCTAACTATGCACCATATTGAATATTATATAATTAATATTTTTATGAAGTTTAATATAAAAATCATAACTGAATTAAATTCCCAGGTGGATTCACATAATAAGTGCAACATAATATTCAGGTCTCTGAAAAAACCGTTAGGCTAATTTGTTAATAAATATCGTATACAATTTTACCTTTTTGGATTAATTTTTTAGTGAGATTATCAGCAAACGCCTTTACATTAAATAATGCCTGTACTATAAATTTCTCAGATATATAAAATTCATCGAATATAGTATCTGAAATAAAATATTTGATATGTATTTATTTCGACGCTATTGATAGTAAATTAGCAACTCAAAAAATCATTGAATATTTCTTGAAAATTAAATAATTGAAGCTAGAATATTTATATAGCCTACCTCATTGACTTTGACTTCCACGGTCTGTTTGGATGTTGGAAGTGAAGCATAATTATGAAAGTATATTCGGCATTTCCCTTTACAAGACGATGTTAAAACGGAGAAAAAAATGACTTTAGACACTAATAAATTACAATCCAAATTGTATGACTGTATAGCCAAATCGGATTATAATAACGCACAAGAAATTCTTAATTCTTTTAATTCTGAAAATTTACTCATCAAAAGAGTTATAAATTCACTATTGATAGCATCTAATCCTAATATATTATCATTCGCATATTTTCTTTGGCGAACAGGCAACTCTCTTTCTGTAACTGAATTCTTTCCTAAAGAATTTGTAAATATCCTAGATGGGGGATTTAAAACAATAACCAATCAAAGATACGATGTTCCTTTGAAGCTTGGTACCGGCACTGATGGTGATGGCGATCACACAGCTTATGGCGGCACAGCAGACACAGATCGCCTCTCTTGGAAATTTGTACCATCTGAATATGGCAATGTTATTTTTTTCACTATTTATAATAAAGCATACAATGTCCCTCTAAAGCTTGGTACCGGCACTGATGGTGATGGCGATCACACAGCTTATGGCGGTGCAGCAGACACAGATCGCTGTTCTTGGCTACTTGTGCCAAGACAGTATGATAACAACACTCTTTTCACTATTTATAATAAAGCATACAATGTCCCTCTAAAGCTTGGTACCGGCACTGATAGTGATGGTGATCACACAGCTTATGGTGGTGCAGCAGATACAGAACGCTGCTCTTGGCAAATTAATTCCATATAATTTGAACTGTAAATCTAAGAACTACGATAAAATATCGGATAAAAGCACAGCTTCGATTATTTTTTACCTAAAAATAACAGGCACCGGACTATTAGAACTCCTGTTTCGATAGTCCTACTTCTCTAATTATTATTTTTTCTGCTTGCAACGACTGAGCTTTCGTCAACTTTTGAATATTCAGATTTTATTTCTAACTTGATATAAAGCCTGCGAGATACTGTTCAACCACCGAAAGTACGCAATGTCAGCCAACAAGCCGTAATGAACAGGATGACAGAAACAACAATTTCTTTACCTACTTTTATGCTCTGTTCTGACTGAAATATCAGGGATGCTATCAGTCGGGATTATAATCATTCTAACTATGCACTATATTGAATATTCTATAATTAATATCTTTATGAAGTTTAATATAAAAATCATAACTGAATTAAATTCTCAAGGAGTTAAATCATAAGCCTTGCTTATAAACCAAATATTAATATAATGAAAAACAAGAATGTATTTTATAACCAAAAATAAGGTAACTAAAATGACAATATCATTGGAAAATAATATAGATGTACAAGACAATAATATTAAATTACACCTTTTGACTTTAGAAGCGTTAGATATGATTAAAAAGAAAAATTTTAATCAGTCAGATTCTGTGTCTCCACAAGGTGTTGTATCCAGTGTATTAAGTATTTTATTAAAACTGACGTACAAAAAACTGACAGAACCTAAAGAAGTCGATGTCATTGGAATTATTCAAGATACATTAATTAAATATACTAGTGAATGGTTAGAAGCAGAGTATCAAGCCGTAAGAAAAGATGCGGAAAGTTTACAAGATGCCATCTCATCTTATCAAAAAAATCCCACAGATGAAGCAAGACAATTAATTGTGGTTCGTAATGAGATCGCGATAGCGGATATGCGTCGTTTGTGTATTCTCAGCATTAGTACAGCGAAAAAGAACAGTATTCCTCTCTTATCCAGCATTTGTGCCCTTTCCTGTTTATTATATTTCTTTACATTAAGAGATACCTTGGTTAATGGATCGGAATGGGGTTATTCACTTCATGATCTTCAAAAATACAGCAAAGCAATAGCCGAACAAGCAGATATTATGTTTAACGATATTCTAATTGCCGCTCTTAATAACTATAACAGTGAAGATTTTTATGAGCCGGAGACACAGGCAAAGCGTTCAATAATATATTGGACAAGTGACTATACTAATATTCAATCCCATTTAACTTTTGGCGCACAACGAAAATCTTCGCGTGTCTGTTTAGATCCAAGTGACACAGATAATTTATTTATCGACCATAACTACAATAATATTTTTCTCGGCGATGTATTTTTGAATGGTAGTAGGTCATCTAGAAATGGTGGCTATAATTATCTTTCAGCAACAGAACCGCAAACATATGAGAGTGGCCCGACTCAAATTACCTTACAGGTTAAATCGGCAGGACGGTATCGTTTACGAATGTATTATGCCTATATGTCAGATTCATTCAATTTTGATTCGGCAATTCAAATGAAGCTAGAACAATCAAACAGCACTATTTTCGATCAAAATATCAAATTCTTTACCGAAAAAGTTTTAACACCTTATAAATCAGGTTCAAACTACGGACCGGTTGTATATCGGACAACTGAGGTTGATTTAAAGGCTGGGCCTCTATTGTTAACATTACATGAAGAAGAAGGTAAACGTCTATCTGGTTATGGGTTAATTCAGCATATCGAATTTTTAGGACTATAATATTGCATGAGATTGTTACCGAGGCCTTGGTAACAATCTCCTTTATTTCTTGCTGCTCTTGCCAAATAGCATACAGTATAGACTTTTAGAATGGGGTAGTGACCGGGTAGCTGGTCACTACCCCAAGTTGTCGGCTTGGCACTGGGCATTCCTATTGCTCTCATTTCGGCCTTTTGCATAGTAACTCTTTGCTCGTTGAACAACCCCAAACAGCAACAAAAACAAGTTTTGTTACTGACCGGCGTTATTGAGCATCGCCCCATTGCTTGCGGGTGTAACGGACGATGCCGCCGCAGTGAGAACGTAGCCGGTCAGTTCTTCATCGAGAATTTCACTGATGCTCTTGGTAGACACATTGCCAGCAAGTCCCTCGTGGATGCGGGTGCCGAGCAGGGTTTTCAGCTCCTTCCATGCCTGATTGGCATCAACATCGCCGGGAAACAGCCTTTCCAGCACGTATTGCTTGATGGTCTTGCCCTGCAAGGCAGCCAGTGCTTTCAAGCTTTGGTGCTGCTGGTCTGTTATGTCGATGGTTAGGCGACTCATGGGATAATCTCCAAAATTACACATTCCCACATTAGCACAATATATATGCTAATGGAGTAAACAGTTGTAAAGGAGCTTGAATTTTGCACTTTTTGTTCTATAATTAAAAGCATGTTGTAACTAATTTTGTTATTCATATGAGTAAATACTTATCAATTGAAGATTTGAATCGTTGTTTTCAAAAGCAAGAGAATAAATTGAGACAACTGCATGAACTCCTTCACAGCTATTCTTTATTAACCGCTCATGTGTTTGTTCTGCCTGATGTCAAAAAAGGTAGCGAACATGATCCAATAACAGAAATAACCGTTGATGAAATTTCAGGTAATGAAGCATTAAATTTAAGTTTAAGCCATTATCAGAAGTTATTTATACATCACAATAATCAAAATATTAGCAGCAAAGCGGCTGTTCGCTTGCCGGGTGTATTATGTTTTTCTGTGAATCAACAGCAATACCACTCTGCTTTAAATCTGATTGAGGAGATTAATAAGTTAAAAGCAGAACTTGAACACATCGTCACGGTGCAATCAGGTGTGAATAAAGAGCAGCGGTTTGAGTTTGTTCATAATCAGTTACATGGGTTGATTACACTAAACGCTTACAGAACAATCACTCCCCTTCTCAATCCTGATTCAGTGCGTTTTGGTTGGGCAAATAAAAACATCATTAATAAAGTCACAAAAAACCAAATTTTGGCGCGTTTGGAGAAAAGTTATCACTCAGGGCGTGCTGTTTCCCCCTATTCCCGGGAACAATGGGCAGAATTTGTTGCCAAAGAAATTACTGATATAAAAAAATTGCCGGATGATGTGATTTTAAAAATAAAACGTCCAGTGAAAGTGCAACCTATTGCACGGGTCTGGTATACAGAGCAACAAAAGCAAGTGCAATATGCCTGCCCTCTTCCATTAATTGCGTTTTATGTTAACTATGGCGAATACCCGCCAAAGATCGGCGAATTACCTGATTATGATGCCGATGCAATAGTGCATCGCTATAAACCCAAAGCTAAGCCATTGGAGTTGGTTATTCCAAGACTGCATTTGTATCGTGAGATTTAATGCATGACTGTTATTTGACCGCATTAGTCATTTGTCATAAAAAAATGACTAATGCGGTGCTTATGTTATGAGGCCGTTAATCAGTTACATACCTCAATCTTAATATACTTACCAGCATGTTTGATGATTTTTTCATCTGCCGTAATAAAAGTCATTTTTTCCAATTTAGTCTGTGAGACTAGCTTCGAACAAACGGGTAATTGTCTCATCCTCGCTATCGAAATCCGCAGGGCAAGAGAATTGTCCAGCAAGAGAGCCCAGTTTGCGTTTAGGCTCTTCTTCCCTGTAAGGCATGACTTTGGCTATAACTTTACCGTTGCGCGCAATAAGGAATGGCTCCCCGGTTGTTGCCACACTGTTTAACAGTTTGGACAGATGTGTCTTAGCTTCGTAGATATTGATTTTTTCCATCAGCGATGGCCTCATTTTTAAACCTAAAGTCATCAGATACAGAAAATGGCGCGCTGGATGTCATCAATCTCATAGGCAGAATTGAACATGGAGTTATATCGTGATCCTATACCGGCTCATACGGAAATGAAAACCGGAACACAAGGCTCCGGTTCAAATAGCTAAACAGCGATTATTTCAAGCTGCCAACCATATCTTCAGGACGAACCCACTCATCAAACTCAGCGTCTGTCAGATAACCCAATTTCATTGCGGATTGTTTCAGTGTCAGCCCTTCTTTATGCGCTTTCTTGGCAATTTCCGCTGCTTTGTCATAACCGATATGGGTATTCAGCGCCGTGACCAGCATCAGCGATTCATTCAGCAACTGCGTAATACGATCGCGGTTAGGCTCGATACCTACAGCGCAATGTTCATTGAAGCTGCGCATACCATCAGCCAGCAGACGAACAGATTGCAGGAAGTTATCAATGACCATCGGGCGGAACACGTTCAGTTCAAAGTTGCCAGATGCACCACCAATATTGATAGCAACATCATTACCCATCACCTGGGCGCAAAGCATCGTGACCGCTTCACACTGAGTCGGGTTAACTTTACCTGGCATGATTGAACTGCCTGGTTCGTTTTCAGGAATTGAAATTTCACCAATGCCGCAGCGAGGGCCGGAAGCCAGCCAGCGAACATCATTGGCAATTTTCATCATGGATGCAGCCAGACCTTTCAATGCACCGTGAGAATGGACCAGAGCATCACAGGTAGCCAGCGCTTCAAATTTATTTGGTGCAGTAACAAATGGATGGCTGGTCAATTCAGCCAGCTTTTTAGCAACACGCACAGCATATTCAGGATGGGTATTCAGACCGGTACCGACAGCCGTTCCGCCCAATGCCAGTTCACAAACATGTGGAATACTGTCTTCGATGTGCTTTAGATTATGTGTCAGCATGGCCACCCAACCAGAAATTTCCTGGCCAAGGGTCAATGGCGTCGCGTCTTGCAAGTGAGTACGACCAATTTTGACAATATCCTTATAAGCTTCAGCTTTATCAGCCAATGTTTTTTGTAATACTTTCAGCTCAGGGATAAGGTGCTCACGCAGTGCAATAACAGCGGCAACATGCATTGCTGTTGGGAAAACGTCGTTCGAACTCTGGCTCTTATTCACATCATCATTAGGATGAATAAGGCGTTCACCGCCCCGCACCCCGCCAAGGATTTCGCTACCACGGTTCGCCAACACTTCGTTCATGTTCATGTTACTTTGTGTTCCGGAACCGGTCTGCCAGATAGCAAGAGGAAACTCTGTCGGATGTTTACCTTCCAGCACTTCTTTCGCAGCAGCGATAATTGCGTCACCCCGTTCTTTCGCCAGAAGGCCCAAATCCATATTCACACTGGCCGCAGCCTGTTTGGTCAACGCAAGAGCATGGATCAATGCAACAGGCATTTTCTCCTGCGAAATGCGGAAATGCTCCAGTGAACGTTGAGTTTGCGCTCCCCATAATTGGTCAGCAGGTACTTCGATAGGCCCCATTGAGTCTTTTTCAATGCGAGTGGCTGCCATTATTACTATCTCCTTAACACACAGAATAATCGAATATGCATAACCAGCCTTTGCAGATAAACTGATTGGCATTCCACTATCATGCCACATATTAGTTCCTGATTATGCCGACCAAGTCGTGTTTATTGTATTGTGGCCTGAAGGAAATAGATTGATTTTTTAAAAAGAGAGCAACGACCATGTTGAAGATGATAAATCAAATCCAACACTATTCATGGGGGAGTAAAACCGCCCTGACTCATATTTATGGTGTTGAAAATCCAGATGATCTGCCAATGGCTGAATTATGGATGGGCACCCACCCTAAAAGCAGTTCGATTGTGGCAGATCCTGAAACTGGAAAACCAGTTGCTTTAAATAAATTAATAGCCAGTGATCCGGAAAAATATCTGGGGAAAAAGGTTTCGGACAGATTTCACCGTTTACCGTTCCTATTTAAAGTGTTGTGTGCAGCTCAACCTCTCTCTATTCAGGTTCATCCTGATAAAGCATCCGCCGAAGAAGGTTTTACCAAAGAGAATAGCGCCGGTATTCCACTGGACTCACCTGAAAGAAATTACAAAGATGATAACCATAAGCCCGAATTGGTTTATGCCCTGACGCCTTTTCGGGCCATGAATGGGTTCCGTCCATTAAACGAAATTGCACAGTTATTGGAAGTTGTTACCGCCGCACATCCCAAAATTCAGTTCTTTATTCAGAAACCAGATGAACAGAATCTGGCTTTTTTATTTTCCCAATTACTTCATATGAGAGGCAAACAAAAGCAGCTGGCGCTGGGTGTATTAAAATCAGCATTAAACAGCCGTATTGGCGAACCGTGGGATACCATTAAAAAAATGACGGAGTTTTATCCTGACGACAATGGCCTGTTTACCCCACTTTTACTCAATGTTATTGAACTTGAACCCGGTCAGGCGATGTTTTTATGCGCCCGCACGCCTCACGCTTATCTGGAAGGTGTCGCTCTTGAGGTTATGGCAAATTCAGATAATGTCCTACGAGCGGGTTTGACCAATAAACATATGGATATTCCTGAGTTAATGGCAAACCTTGATTTTGTATCAAAACCAATAAACACATTATTAACCCTGCCAAAACAGCAAAAAAAAGTGCAAAACTTCCCTGTTCCTGTTAATGATTTCGCATTTTCTGTTTATTCTTTATCAAAACAGCCAATTATTCTTGAAAATGATTCAGCATCGATTGTTTTTTGTATTGAAGGTCAAACAGTTATACAATCTGGTGAACACCAATTAAACATTTTCCCAGGTGAGTCAGTATTTATTTCTGCGGCAGAAAAAGCGGTGATTATTCACGGCGATGGTTTCACCGCCCGGGTTTTTAATCAATAATGCGGATCTGGGTTTAAAGCTTAATTCATAGGCTGTTAAACGCGACGTAAATTCCAAGCGGTGTTAACGGCCATTTTTATACAAGAGAGTACATATTACCTGCGAAATATGTACTGAAAGGATGGATTTACATTATGAAAAAATCGTTAGTGGCAGTAGGCGTTATTGTTGCCTTGGGTGCAGCTTGGACTGGGGCTTCATGGTATACAGGTAAACAAATCGAACAACGTATCGGCCAATCAGTTTCCCACGCCAATGCTGAATTGGAAAAAGCATTCCCTGAAACGGGTCTGGTACTACAGAGTAAAGATTTCCATCGCGGGATATTCAGTTCTGATGTGCGACTTGTCTTAACGGTTAAAGATGGCGTTAAAAATGCAGAAATCAAGCCAGGTGAAGAGATTTCAATTAAGTCTGTGATTGATCACGGCCCTTTCCCACTGGCACAAGTGAAGAAATTGACACTTATTCCTAGCATGGCTTCCGTTCATTCCGAACTGGAAAATAACGAAGCGCTAAAACCACTATTCGAAGTGACTAAGGGAAAATCCCTGTTTACTGCTGATTCCCGTGTTAGTTATAGCGGTTCTGTTATTTCCGATGTGGATATTATCCCCGTCGATTTTGAACAAAATGGAGCTAAATTCAATTTTTCCGGTGCCAAATTGACCTCAGATCTCAGCCGTGATCTGAAAGAGGTATCACTGGCAATAAAGAGTGACCAACTGACGATCAATAAAAACAACGAAAATTTTGTTGTTAAAGGGATTGATTTGGACCTGTCCAACAAAAAAGGCAAATTTGATATCTATATTGGCGATCAAAACATCAACATTCGGGAAATCAGCCTGAAAGGGATCGGCAATGAAGATATGGTTCTTTCCGGTGTTAAGATCAATTCAAACATCAGTGAAGACGAAACTAATCTGAAAGGGAAAGTCACTTATAGCTTAGATAGCCTCAAACTGAAAAATACCGATTTCGGTTCAGGGAAATTTGCTATTACCGCGGATCGTCTGGATGGTGAATCTGTCCGTAAATTCACCCAAGCATACAATGATGCTACAGCTAAATCCCTCACGTCTGGCGATCTCTCTTCCGATGCGGCAAACGCGGCCATCATTGACGCCGTTTTTTCTAACTTTCCTATCCTGCTGAAAAACAATCCACAATTTGGTATCGAACCCCTGACCTGGAAAAATGCCAAAGGTGAAAGCAGCATCAGTTACAAAGTAAGCCTGAAAAACTTACCAAAAGATAAAAGCAACTTATCTGCAATGAAAACCGAAGACGCTATCCGCACGTTAATTCAGGATATGTCTTTGAATGTCACCTTACCAAAACCTATGATGACTGAGTTCGCCACTCAGGCAATGATGATGAATGGTATGGATAAAGCGAAAGCTGAGGATAAGGCGGCAAAACAGATAGAACAGTTTGAACAATTCGGCCAACTGTTTAAAATCACCACTGTTGATAAAGATGCCATCAGCATTAAGTTTAACTATGCAGACGGTAATGTCGAAATGAACGGTAAGAAAATGCCCTTACATCAGTTCATGTCTGAATACAATTTAGCCGACCCTTCTGACGATGAAGCAACGCCAGAAAGCGACACTCACAACAGTAAAAAGGTACAAATAGAAGGTACTGTGAAGCCTGCGCAATAAAACAGCTATAAACACTTTTGTTAAATTGCCAGTCAACCAATTTGACTGGCTTTTTTATATAAAAAAGGACTTGGAATATGATTGATATACAGCTCCCGCTAACAGATTTACATCGCCATCTTGACGGAAATATTCGTCCAGCGACCATTTTAGATCTCGCCCGCCAGCATAATATCCAACTTCCGGCTAATAATCTGGCATCACTGCTCCCGCACGTACAAATTATTAGCAATGAACCCGATCTCGTCAGCTTTTTGCAAAAACTGGATTGGGGAGTGGCGGTGCTGGCTGATTTGGATGCCTGTCGTCGTGTTGCTATTGAGAATATTGAAGATGCTATCAATGCCGGGCTGGATTATGCCGAGCTACGTTTTTCCCCTTATTACATGGCAATGAAGCATCAATTGCCGGTTGAAGGGGTTGTTGAAGCGGTTATTGATGGTATCCATTCTGCCTGTCAAAATAATGATATCGATATTCGTCTTATCGGTATTCTGAGCAGAACGTTTGGTGAACAAGCCTGTACTCAGGAACTGGCTGGTCTGCTGGCTCACCACCAGCATATTACTGCACTGGATCTGGCGGGTGATGAATTAGGTTTCCCCGGCCATCTTTTCCAATCTCATTTTACCCAAGCCCGTGATACCGGCTGGCAAATAACTGTCCATGCCGGCGAAGCGGCTGGCGCTGAAAGTATTTGGCAGGCTATTCGTGAATTAGGTGCAACGCGGATTGGTCATGGTGTAAAAGCGATTACTGATCCGGCTCTGATGGATTATTTGGTTGAGAACCGTATCGGTATTGAATCCTGTTTGACATCTAATCTTCAAACAAGCACTGTTAATTCTTTATTGGACCATCCACTAAAACAATTCCTGGAAAAAGGTATTCTTGCTTCTATCAATACGGATGATCCAGCCGTTGAAGGTATTGAGATCCGCCATGAATATGAAGTAGCTGCACCTGCCGCGGGTTTATCTGTCGCTCAAATCCGTCAGGCTCAAATTAATGGGCTGGAAATCGCTTTTATCAGTGATGCAGAAAAACAGGCATTACGAATGAAAGCAGCAAGTCGTTAAATTTAAACTTCTTTCTCAGGAATGGGAAACCCATTCCTGATTATATTTTTCACTTGAACTATATAAGATGTAAAAGCTTTTCTACAGGGCAAAATGTTATTGTTACTTGGGATTAGTAAGAATATACTATTAATATCCCTATTTAATTTTTAAGTGGGGCTATATGTGGCTTTTAAATATGACAGGTTCGAAATTATGAAAAATCTATTTATTATGATGATGTTCCTCTCCGCAATAGCCGGATGTTCCGATAAAAACAATCGAAATAGGCTAATTCAAACGAAAGAAGGGTTAAAATTTGAATTTTTATCCGGTGAAAAATTTATCTTAACTCAAGCGTGTACAGATCAAATTGATTATTTAGGATCACATGATGGAATGAATGATGAGTTATCAGTCGTAGTGAAAAAAGATAAACCATGTTTTCCTCGATTTAATGCTCTAATCAATAAAAACATTGGAACCCAAATGACAGTATCATTCAACGGTATTCCTATGTACACAACGACTATTCAAACCTCTTTACCTCCTTCGTTTAGAATGGGGGCAAATGATAAAAAACAAGCCATTAGTATTGTGAACACATTAAAGAATTATATAGGTTGCCCTAAGTCGTTTTCAAAATAGTAAAGCATAGGGAACTTCTCAATCCAATTTTTGCGATCTGATGAAAGTGCTTTGCCAACTATTTACATTCTATTCCCGTCTTAACCTCCGGGCATAACGTTGTGCTAATACCGCACACACCATCAATTGAATTTGATGAAAAATCATCAATGGCAACAACATTACGCCAACCGTCGCCGCCGGGAACAAAACATTCGCCATCGGCACACCATTAGCCAATTGTTGGCTTTCATTTTTACTCAGCAGATTTTACAAGAGTAATTAGTAAGCATGTAGTAATAATCTTTGGATATCAAGAGGATGGAAGATGGCTTATAGCCGACCCTAATGAAGAAGAGGTTAAGTACTTCACTCCCGAGGAATTACAAGAAATGGGTATTTTTCTTGCAGAAGTTTTCTACTCAACGCCTCCACCCTTTCAATAAGGGAAGAACTCAAGAATTAGCAGGCCTGCTGTCTCACCACCAGCATATTACCGCACTGGATCTGGTAGATGATGGTGAATCTCATTTACTATCGTGTTGCATTTATGTCCTTATGGTCTTATTTTTACTTTAAAAGTAATTAATCGACTGTCTTAATTGTTTTAGAGGATGAAAGAATGACTTCACTTACAATGAATATACTTACAGCAGTTAAAGCACTCAAAGCATCGGGTTTTAACGATGAGCAGTCTGAAAAAATCGTTGAAGTTATTGCAGAATTGCAAAACACAAGTGCCGCCACCAAAGTAGATCTGACAGCTGCTACCGAAAGCATTAAAACCGATATTAATACTATAAAAACAGATTTAGATTGGATGAAGAAACTGATATTAGCTGTTGGCGTTACTGTTGTTATCGCGGCATTGAAATATATCTTTATCGGTTAATGTATTATGAGATTAATTTAATAGAGAATTATACTGCCCGTCAGCGGATGCTTTATGTAATTTAAAAACTTTACAGAACAAAAGATGGCGGGAGTATGTGAAGGACAGTCCTTTACATATCTATTCCCGTCTTAACCTCCGGGCATAACGTTGTGCTAATACCGCACACACCATCAATTGAATCTGATGAAAAATCATCAATGGCAACAACATTACGCCAACCGTCGCCGCCGGGAACAAAACATTCGCCATCGGCACACCATTAGCCAAGCTCTTTTTCGAACCACAAAAAACAATAGTAATTTCGTCTTCTTTATTAAAACCTAACCAACGGGCAGCATAAGTATTAATAACCAACACAACCGCCAGCACAATACAGCAAACCACGCCAATCATCAGGAGTGAATAACCATCAATCTTATGCCAAATGCCTTCTACCACAGCTTCACTAAAAGCCACATAAACTACCAGAAGAATTGATGACCGGTCTGTTATATTAACCAGTTTTTTATGTCTCTCCACCCAACGTGCAATCAATGGCCGTGACAAATGTCCAATAATAAAGGGAACCATCAATTGAAGCACAATGGATTTTATTGCTTCCAATGTATCAGAGCTGCCTTCACCTTGTGTATGGATCATCAACCCAACTAATATTGGCGATAAAAACACCCCCAAAATACTGGATGCCGAAGCACTGCAAATAGCAGCAGCAACATTACCACCTGCAACAGAAGTAAAAGCAATAGCGGATTGAACAGTGGCTGGTAATGCACAAAGGTAAAGAAATCCCCAATAAACTGTCGATGTCATGATCTCAGGAACCAGCAAATTCAACCCCAATCCTATAATCGGGAATAAAACAAAAGTGCTGAGAAAGACCACTAAATGAAGCCGCCAATGCCCCATGCCGGCAATAATGGCTTGTCGGGATAATTTAGCCCCATGCATAAAGAACAGCAAAGCAATAGCAGCCGTCGTTAACCGTTGAAACCAGACTTTAGCTTCCCCCTCACAAGGCAAGAATGTCGCAATAACAACGACCGTCACTAATATCATCAAAAAAGGATCTATTTTTAACTTTTGCCACCAAGTCATTAGTTATTTTCCTTGCTTTGAAATATTTAGCCTGGTAAACAAGGCTAAATATTAAGAATTAAATAGCTGAACATAGACAGATTCTTAAGAAATTCTGTGGGAATTTATTCCATCACCACAATACCAAGCCGTTCCATCAACTCCGACGCTTGATAGGTATCGATTCTCACCCCCTCCAGATCGATGCTACGGATGTCGAGTTCACCCAGCATTGAGTTAGTTAGATTACAATGGGTGAAATTTGCTGCACGCCAATCAAACGCGGCAAACTCACCACCAGAAAGATCGGAACCACTGAAATTTGCACCAAGAATATTCGCACCATTCCAACGGTTTTCCCATAATTCACACTTCTCAAGAATAACCTTAGAAAAGTTGGCGTAGCTCAAGTTACTTTTGGTTATGTACGCACTACAAAACCAGACACGAGAACTAATCATATTCATAAAACTGGTTCCACGAAAGTCTGAACCTTGAGCCCTGCATTCCTTGATCTCTATACCAAATGCGTTAGCATTCCCGAAATTAGCCATTGACAGATCGCAGCTTTTAAAGCTGGCATCCTTTAGCACAGCACGGCTGAAGTTACACCCCATCTGACTTTCCTGATCATAAAACTGACAACCGATAAACTGCGTTTCGCTTAGATCGGCCCCTGAAAAATCACAATTAAGGAATTTACCATTTTCAATTACCTCTCCGGTAAACCGGTTACGTCCAATCTTTTCATCACACAGTATTAATGTTTTCATATAATGACTGTTCGTTGTTGTTTTGCAGATTCGGTACCGGCTTCAATTAATTTCATGATTTGAATGGCTTCACTTGCCGTTACCGGATTGGGTTTGCCTATCGTAATGGCATCACGTATCGCAGCATAATAAGCAGAATAATTACCGGGCAACGTCGGGATATATTCAGTCACTAATTCATCTTCACGTGACAACGTCACAACTCCATCACGAATATCATATCCCCAATCGGCATGTGGCGGCCTTTCACCGACTTTCAATCGCTCTTCCTGAGGATCAAGGCCATATTTCACATAGCTGCCTTCCATACCATGCAGCGTATAAACCGCAGACTCAGCCGCCGCCAACGTTGTTGCGTGAAGAACCACTTTGATATCCGGATAATTCAGCAATACATGAAAATAATCCACCGCTTCGGCGTTTGGGCGGATCATCCCCAAATCAGCGGTAATGGATTGTGGTTTACCAAACAGTTGAACCGCCTGATCAAGTAAGTGGGGACCTAAATCATACCAAATGCCGCTTCCCTCTCCTGCCGCCTCACGCCATCTTTGACGTACAACCGGACGATAACGGTCAAAATGGCATTCGAAATATCTCAATTTGCCGAGACGATTTTCTCTAATCAAAGATTTTATTGTCAGAAAACCAGAATCCCAACGGCGGTTATGAAATACCGAAAGTAATAATCCCGCCTGTTCTGCTTGTTGCTTTAAAGATTCAGCCTGTTCAACCGTGATGGTAAAGGGTTTATCCACCACAACATGTTTACCGGCTGCCAGCGCCTTCTGCGCCAAAGGGTAATGAGTGTCATTAGGCGTAGGAATAACTATCAAATCAATTTCAGGATCATTGAAAAGATCCTCAGGGTGGGATACGACCGCAATATTTGACCAGTCTGATTTCACTTTTTCAGCGTTACTACTGGAAATAGCAACCAATCTAACACCGGCAGTCCCGGCAATTAATGGTGCATGGAAGGTTTTGCTGGCATAACCATAACCCACCAACCCAACCTTTAACAGATCACTCATAACAGGCCCTCAAACTTACTATTAATATGCTGCAATTCAACATCAGTAAAAAATATCATCGGTGATTACCGTTGCGCAAATTATCTCTGAACTAATCTATTCACTAACCAGGCAGAATCGCCTACTATTTCTTTTTCACATAGCTTGAATGAGAATAGCTTATGTATAAAACTAATGATTACCACAGAATTAATGGCTGGATTCTGGCCCCGACGGCTTATCTGATCATGACCTTTCTCAGTGCCAGTGTAATGCTCGCTTTATATATTATGACTTTTTTCAGTCAGAACCTTTCGTTGAGTAGCGGGAATAATCACTTTACTTTAATGTGGTTTCTTTCTGTTGCCATTACGGCGGTAATGTGGTGTTTCACCCTATGGGTATTGAAATTGCTTTTCCGCCGATCAAAAAGATTCCCACAAGCCTTTATTATCTGGCTGATTGTCACCGTATTAATCGCATTGAAAACGTTCACCTTCTCCCCCATTCCTGATCAAATTGCGCTACGGGCACTAGCATGGCCACTATTAGCCGCCGCTATTTTTGTCCCCTACATTAAGCGTTCTTACCGGGTCAAAATGACTTTCACACAAGATCGATAACCGCAATTTCCTTCGATTGTTATCATAACAATAGATTGCCCCACAGTAAGGTGCGGGCATTTTTATAATTTTATAAAAAATAAACGACTTTATTTCAGGCACAGCAATGACTGACTACTTCCTTTTATTTGTCGGAACCGTATTGGTTAACAATTTCGTTCTGGTGAAATTTCTCGGCTTATGCCCTTTCATGGGTGTGTCTAAAAAGCTGGAAACCGCCATCGGAATGGGATTTGCGACCACATTCGTTATGACATTGGCCTCAGTATGTTCATGGCTGGTGAATACCTTTATTTTACTGCCACTGGACTTAATCTATCTGCGTACCCTGAGTTTCATTCTTGTTATTGCCGTTGTGGTGCAATTCACAGAACTCGTTGTACGTAAAACCAGCCCGACGCTATACCGGTTACTGGGTATTTTCCTGCCGTTGATTACAACTAACTGTGCTGTGCTGGGTGTGGCGCTGCTGAATATCAATCAATCACACGATTTTCTACAATCCGCTATCTATGGATTCGGCGCTGCCGCGGGTTTTTCTCTGGTGATGGTACTGTTTGCCGCTATTCGTGAACGCCTGGCTGTTGCCGATGTACCCGCACCTTTCAAAGGTTCATCTATCGGTCTGATTACCGCAGGATTAATGTCCCTGGCTTTTATGGGTTTTAGTGGTTTGGTGAAGTTCTGATGATATCGTTATGGATTGCTATTGGTGCGCTAAGTGCACTAGGGTTAATTTTTGGGTTAATCCTGGGTTTTGCTGCCCGTCGTTTTCAAGTGGAAGAAGATCCTATCGTTGAAAACATTGATGATATTTTGCCTCAAAGCCAGTGTGGACAATGTGGTTATCCTGGCTGCCGCCCTTATGCCGAAGCAGTGGCGAATAATGGCGAAATGATTAACAAATGCGCGCCTGGCGGCGAACAAGTCATGCTGAAAATCTCAGAGCTGCTTGGTATCGATCCACAACCACTGGATGGTGATGACAGCATAAAAAACCCTGTTCGCAAAGTCGCATTTGTTGATGAAGAGAATTGCATTGGCTGCACTAAATGTATTCAGGCATGCCCTGTAGACGCTATCGTTGGTGCAACCCGCGCCATGCATACCGTTGTTGAAGATTTATGTACCGGATGCGACCTGTGCGTTGCTCCTTGCCCGACAGACTGTATTACGATGATCCCTGTGGCAACAACTACTGCGAACTGGAAGTGGGATTTAAAAACCATTCCGGTAAAAAATATCACTGTTCAGTCATCCCAGGCAGCTTCCGTTAACAGTATCCCGGTTAAAAACATTGAGGTTGAACACCATGCTTAATTTGTTCAATTTACTCAACAAAAACAAAATCTGGGATTTTGAAGGTGGTATTCACCCACCTGAAATGAAGTTGCAATCCAGCCAGACCCCATTGCGCATTGCGCCACTGCCGGACGAGTTAATCATTCCGCTGCAACAACATTTGGGTACCGAAGGCGAATTGCTGGTTAAAGCCGGTGATAAAGTGCTTAAAGGCCAACCTCTGACGTTTGGCACTGGCCGTACCGTACCGGTTCATGCATCAACGTCCGGCACTATCATTGCCATTGAACCGTGCATAACAGCGCACCCATCCGGGTTGAAAGAGTTGTGTGTCCGTTTGCTCCCTAATGGTGCAGATCAATGGTGCAAACGCGTTCAGACACCTGATTATCAATCACTTGACACAGACACAATCCTTAACCGCATCCATCAGGCAGGTATCGCTGGTTTAGGTGGCGCTGGCTTTCCTACCGCCGCCAAACTGCAAAGTGGCCGGCATGGTATCAAGACGTTGATCATCAATGCCGCAGAATGCGAGCCTTATATTACCGCTGATGACCGTTTAATGCAGGAACATGCGGACGAACTTATTGAAGGCATTCGTATTCTGGAACATCTGCTTAAACCGGAGCAGATTCTGATAGGTATCGAAGATAATAAACCAGAAGCAATAAAAGCACTGAGAACCGCGCTAAACGGCGATAAATCTATTATCGTCCGGGTTATTCCGACCAAATACCCTTCCGGGGGCGCGAAACAGCTGACCAAGATTTTGACCGGTAAAGAAGTGCCTTCCGGTGGCCGTTCCTCTGCTATCGGCGTTCTGATGCAAAACGTCGGGACTGTAGTTGCGATCAAACGAGCCATTATTGACGGTGAACCTTTGATTGAACGTGTCGTCACCCTTACCGGCGAAGCAGTCGCTTCACCGGGTAACTTTTGGGCGCGACTCGGTACTCCAGTACAATTTCTTCTCCAATTAGCCGATTTTCAACCACAATCAGAACAGATGGTGATTATGGGTGGCCCTCTGATGGGATTCACTCTGCCTGACTTGAATGCACCGATTGTAAAAATCAGTAACTGTATTCTGGCGCCATCACATCAGGAAATGGATTCGAATACAGCGGAAGAGGCTTGTATCCGTTGTGGGTTATGTGTGGAAGCCTGCCCTGCCAATTTATTGCCACAACAGCTCTATTGGTTCAGCCGTGGACAAGAGCATGAGAAAGCCAGAGATCACAACCTGTTCGACTGTATTGAATGTGGCGCCTGTGCTTATGTCTGCCCGAGTAATATTCCTCTGGTGCAATATTACCGCCAGGAGAAAGCTGAAATTCGGGCTTTGGATCAGGAGAACCTCCGTTCAGCCGAAGCCAAAATTCGTTTCGAAGCTAAACAAGCTCGTATGGAACGGGAGAAACTGGCCCGTGAAGGACGACATAAAAAAGCCGCTGTCCAGATCGATAATACAGATAAAAGTGCTGTGCAAGCCGCGCTCTCTCGTGTGAAGGAAAAACAGGCTGACGCTGGCAAAGTTGTTTCTATAGAACCGGGACAAGCGCCAGACAATTCAGCAGCCATCGCTGCCCGTCAGGCAAGAAAAGAACAGCTTCGTGCTCGTCAGGCAGAAAAACAGGCTACTGAAAATATCAATACTGTTACACCTGATACACCTGAACCAGCAGGTTCAGAAGATCCTCGTAAAGCCGCATTAGCAGCCGCGATTGCCAGAGCTAAAGCGAAGAAAATCGCCCAAAGTCAGGAAGTGACACCGTCACTAGAAACAATAGAACCAGAATCTACCGCTGATGAAAAGCAAGATCCGCGTAAAGATGCAGTCGCGGCTGCCATTGCCCGTGTTAAAGCCAAGAAAGCTCAAACACAGCAAGCAACCGACATTCAGGCAGAAGCACCACCAGCAGAAGAAACTGATCCGCGCAAAGCTGCCGTTGCCGCCGCTATCGCCAGAGTTAAGGCAAAGAAAGCCGCTCAGGAACAACAGAAAATTTCAACAGAATAGTGATTGTTATCAATGAAATTCAGGCCCGTTCAAACTGACAATAAAAAGCTAAAAGTCGCAAGTTCGCCTTTTACACACAATCAGCAAAGCACCAGCCGTATTATGCTGTGGGTTGTGCTGGCAGCGATACCCGGTATTGCGGTACAAACTTACTTTTTTAGCTACGGTACATTGTTCCAGATCCTGCTTGCAGTTATTACTGCCCTGCTGGCGGAATCATTTGCTCTGTCTCTGCGTAAACAATCGATTATGACGCGTTTGCAGGATAATTCCGCGTTGCTGACAGGCTTACTTTTGGGAATCAGTCTGCCGCCACTGGCTCCTTGGTGGCTGATTGTATTGGGAACAGCTTTTGCAGTGATCATTGCCAAACACCTGTATGGTGGTCTTGGTCAGAACCCGTTCAACCCGGCAATGGTTGGTTATGTCGTGCTGCTAATATCATTCCCGGTGCAAATGACCAGTTGGTTGCCGCCTATGGATTTGATGGCAGCACAAATCACACCGCTGGACAACCTGACAATGATCTTCACCGGACACACTCCCGATGGAGCAACATTGCAACAGTTGCAGCAAGGTTTCGACGGAATAAGCCAGGCAACACCACTGGATAGTTTTAAAACCGGTTTACTGACTCACAATATTGATGATGTTCTGCGTCAGCCAATATTACAGGGATCTCTGGCAGGCATCGGCTGGCAATGGGTCAACATTGCCTATCTTGTTGGCGGACTTATTATGCTCAACAGAAAGGTTATAAGCTGGCAAATTCCTGTGGCATTTATCGTTATGTTAGGTCTATGTTCACTCACAAGCTGGCTGATTGATCCCAGCCGTTATTCCCCGCCATTATTACAACTGTTTTCTGGTGCAACCATGCTGGGCGCATTTTTCATTGCAACCGATCCGGTCAGTGCATCTACAACCCCCAAGGGCCGTTTAGTTTTCGGCGCAATGATTGGCTTGCTAGTCTGGGTCATCCGTGTTTATGGTGGTTATCCTGATGCGATAGCATTTGCCGTCTTATTGGCGAATATCACCGTGCCGCTGATTGACCATTACACTCAACCCCGTACTTACGGGCATAAATAAGGAGCCGTTATGTTAGAAACAATGCGACGTCACGGCATCACGCTGGCTATTTTCGCTGCAATCACTACCGGACTGACGGCTGTCGTGAATTCACTGACTAAAAGTACCATCGCAGAACAGGCCGCGTTACAGCACAAATCACTGCTTGATCAGGTTGTTCCACCCGCTTTGTATGACAACGATATGCAAAACGAATGTTATCTGGTCAGTTCTGATGCTTTAGGAAACAAATTACCTCATCGTCTCTATCTAGCCCGCAAAAATGGTCTGCCGGTGGCGGCAGCGTTGGAAAGTACAGCACCAGATGGCTATTCAGGGGCTATTCAATTACTGGTCGGAGCAGATTTCTCAGGAAAAGTATTAGGCGTGCGGGTGACAGAACATCATGAAACTCCTGGCCTGGGCGATAAAATTGAAACCCGGATTTCAGACTGGATCAAGGTATTCTCAGGGAAAACCGTAAAATCAGATAATAACCGCCACTGGGCGGTGAAAAAAGATGGTGGTGAGTTTGATCAATTTACCGGCGCCACTATTACCCCACGCGCTGTGGTAAACTCAGTCAAATGGACCACTCTCTATTTACAAACCGTACCTGAACATCTCTCTTCTCTGGAACCCTGTGGAGAAAAATCATGAGTGAAACCAAAAACTTATTTACCCAAGGACTGTGGAAAAATAACTCCGCTTTAGTACAACTGCTGGGATTATGTCCACTGCTGGCGGTGTCTTCCACTGCAACCAATGCGCTTGGTTTAGGGCTGGCAACCACACTGGTTTTGGTCTGTACCAACATTGCGGTGTCCAGCCTGCGTCGTTGGGTCCCCAATGAAATCCGCATTCCAATTTATGTCATGATAATCGCTTCGGTTGTCAGTACCGTACAAATGCTGATTAACGCCTACGCTTTTGGCCTGTATGAATCACTGGGGATTTTTATTCCGCTGATTGTCACTAACTGTATTGTTATTGGTCGCGCTGAAGCCTATGCTGCCAAAAATCCGGTCATGCCGTCTGCCATTGATGGTTTAGCCATGGGATTAGGCGCCACTTTTGCGCTGTTTGTTCTCGGTGCGATGAGAGAAATTCTCGGCAATGGAACCCTGTTTGATGGCGCTGATCTGCTACTGGGCAATTGGGCTAAAGTGTTACGAATAGAAATCGTTCATATGGATTCCCCTTTCCTGCTGGCTATCTTGCCACCGGGCGCTTTTATTGGCTTGGGGTTAATGCTGGCAGCGAAATACCTGATTGATGAAAAAATGAAAACCAGAGCGATAAAAGAAAAGAGCAATACAGTAGCAATGTCACCAGGACCAGAGAGCTCCATTTAATATGAACAAACAAAAACGTATCGACATTTTAACGCGTTTACGCGATAACAACCCAAAACCAACGACTGAGTTGGTTTTCACCGCCCCCTTTGAGCTGCTTATTTCAGTATTGCTTTCAGCTCAGGCGACAGATGTGAGTGTTAATAAAGCGACAGCGAAACTCTATCCGGTTGCCAATACACCTCAGGCCATTCTTAACCTTGGCGTAGATGGGCTGAAAGAATATATAAAAACCATTGGCCTATATAACACCAAAGCGGAAAACACTATTAAAACCTGCCGGATTTTGCTGGAAAAACATGGTGGTGAAGTTCCTGAGGATCGTGCTGCGTTGGAAGCACTGCCAGGCGTTGGCCGCAAGACAGCCAATGTAGTATTAAACACCGCTTTTGGCTGGCCGACCATTGCTGTAGATACACATATTTTTCGGGTGTGTAACCGTACTCATTTTGCTCCCGGTAAAAATGTTAATGAAGTCGAAAATAAATTACTGCAAGTCGTCCCGGCTGAATTTAAAGTCGATTGCCATCACTGGCTTATTTTACACGGACGTTATACCTGTATAGCCCGTAAACCTCGTTGTGGTTCTTGCATTATTGAAGATTTATGCGAATACGATTGCAAACAAGATCTATAAAAGGCTAAGGGCCGTTGCGGTGAGACGAATAATCGGGAAAAAGATGTTGCACTCACCCTCCCCTTACACCCAATTACAACCAGAAATTCTGCACGCTATCAAGAATATTCAATTTCCAGTTAGCTTATTTTTCATGCTGTCAGTCTTCGACAGATATAATCTTCACATCAAATATTTGCTCGACAACCATCTTTGGTGACGTCGATAAAGACCAAACAGAGAAGTACAATACACCTGTCAAAAGAACAAATAACAATGAACCAGCAGCACCTTTGATAATATCTAATATATGGTTAGGTTTAATATTATTCAGTTCAGAATGAACTTTTGCTGAAAAGAATGCTTCCCTTTCCTCAAGATCTTCCTCAAGAACATCAGCCAGAAACCTCTCTGTCAACACAGTAGCCTCACTACGGTAAAACTCAAGTTGTGCAGGAGACATCGATAATTCATTGAAAGGCTGAAGATCTCTATCTATTGGGTCTCTTTGATGTTTTTGTTTAAAATCCTTAATAAACTGGATTTTTTGACGTTTGTAGACAGAAATAGGAAATTATCCCATGAATATCATCATCCGAGTCTACCAGCTGTTCATAGATATAATTATATTCTTTAGCCACAACACCACACTAACCTTTAGGATGCCTAACAGACTGAGAAGCCGAGCGCCATGCTGCTTTCAGCTCTTCACCAGATTTCTTCAAAGCATGATTACTAAACCCATAAATAGTACTGGCACGATTTGAAGGTTCCACCTGGCGCCTTAAAATACCTCTCGCAGCACGCTTTACTGCCGTTGTGGTAAAGTTTGAATTTACTTTGTTCATAAGCCACTCCAACGAAAAACCGTACCATATTATCACATAATGGCCGCACTTCTGAATGCCAGATCGTAAAAACTCAGACTGCCAGTTGATTTATTTGGCAAATGAGATTTTCAACTTTGACTACATTATATTGCTTTTAAGTTTAAAGAAAAAGTTTACCCTGAGTAATTATTGTAATTTTCATTGCAAAATCCATACTGTTTTATGCTATTTTGAAGATGTTACTTGCTCGACACCGCTGATTCGCGTAA
Source organism: Photorhabdus temperata (assembly GCF_025384845.1). Lineage (NCBI taxonomy): Bacteria > Pseudomonadati > Pseudomonadota > Gammaproteobacteria > Enterobacterales > Morganellaceae > Photorhabdus > Photorhabdus temperata. The sequence continues at coordinate 62,270 of NZ_JAJAFX010000008.1, forward strand.
AAATGTTATTCCAAAACTATCTGATAATAACCCTCAACTTTCTCCGGATATTATGTTTCAAAACAATCCGCTGCTTGCACAGCTAAAACAGCAACTTCATTCCCAGACACTCCGCGTAGAGGGCCTTGTAAAAGGCACAGAAAAAGGTTTCGGATTTCTGGAAGTCGATGGGCAAAAAAGCTATTTCATTCCGCCTCCACAAATGAAAAAAGTGATGCATGGCGATCGGGTTACCGCCGCTATTCATACTGATAAAGAAAGAGAGATCGCCGAACCAGAAACCTTGGTCGAGCCATTTCTGAGTCGCTTCGTTGGCCGTATCCAGAAAAAAGAAAATGACAACCGTCTATGGATCGTTCCTGATCACCCTCTGCTAAAAGACGCCATCCCTTGCCGCCCGGCTAATCAAGTCACTCATCCGTTTCAAAACGGTGACTGGGCCGTCGCTGAAATGCGCCATCATCCTCTGAAAGGAAGCCGTGGCTTTCATGCAGAAATTACCGGCTATATCACCGAAGGCGACAATCACTATGCACCCTGGTGGGTAACACTGACCCGTCATAATCTGGAACGTAATGCGCCAGAGATGACTGCCGATTGCCAATTGAATGATGGCGATCTTGAGCGGATAGACTTAACTTCTCTGGATTTTGTTACTATCGACAGTGCGACCACAGAAGATATGGACGACGCTTTGCATGTCGCCAAACAAGATGACGGCAGCCTGAAACTCAGCATAGCCATTGCTGATCCAACAGCTTATATCGCAACTGACAGCGAACTGGACAAAATTGCCCATCAACGCGCTTTCACTAACTACCTGCCAGGTTTCAACATCCCCATGCTGCCGCGCGATCTGTCAGAAAACTTATGTTCTCTGCGTCCGAATGAGCGCCGCCCTGCATTGGTTTGTCAGGTGTCTATTCTTGAAGATGGTCAGCTTGGTGACGATATCGCGTTTTTCTCTACCTGGGTTGAATCAAAAGCGAAGCTGGTTTACGACGAAGTTTCTGACTGGCTGGAAGGAAAAGGTACCTGGAAACCTGCTTCTGAATCCATTACAACTCAAATCAATCTCTTAAAAGAAATGAGTGAACGCCGTAACCAATGGCGCCACCAACATGCCCTTATTTTCAAAGATCGCCCTGATTACCGCTTTATTCTTGATGAAAATGGTTATGTGCTGGATATCGTCGTAGAACAACGTCGTGCATCAAACCGTATTGTCGAAGAAGCTATGATCACTTCTAACCTGTGCGCGGCAAAAATACTGCGCGATAAATTAGGCTTTGGCGTCTACAATGTCCATACCGGTTTTGAGCCACTCCAGATTGAACAAGTGGTTGAATTACTGAAAGAAAATGGTATCGAAGAAAATGCAGAAGAGTTGCTGACACTGGATGGCTTCTGCAAATTACGCCGTGAATTGGATAAACAGCCAACACAATTCCTTGATAGCCGTATTCGCCGTTTCCAGACTTTTGCAGAAATTAAACCTGAACCTGGTCCCCATTTTGGCCTCGGTTTTGATGCTTACGCCACTTGGACATCACCAATCCGTAAATACAGCGATATGGTTAACCATCGCTTACTGAAAGCAATTATTCAAAAAACGGATGCAGAAAAACCAGCAGAAGAAACCTGCCTGCAACTGGCTGAACGTCGCCGCCTGAACCGTATGGCTGAACGCGATGTGGGTGATTGGCTATATGCGCGTTTCCTGCAACCCCATGCAGGAACCGAGCAACAATTTACCGCAGAGATCATTGATATTACCCGCGGTGGTTTGCGTGTCCGGCTGGTAGATAATGGCGCGGTCGCCTTTATACCGGCGCCATTCCTACATTCTGTGCGTGATGAACTGCAATGTAGTCAAGAGACAGGCACCGTGATTATCAAAGGTGAAACCGCTTACCAATTGAATGACATTATCGACGTCCGTATCGAAGAGGTAAGAATGGAAACGCGCAATATCGTCGCGCGTCCCACTGCCTGATTTCTCTCATAAAACCTTTCTAAATCAAACTACAGCGATTAAGCTGTAGTTTGTATTTAAAAAATCAGCTCTCAGAAGCCAAAAATTACATCATATTCTGTTCTACACGGGGTGTCACAATGTTGAACCAGAATGGGAAATTATCCAGCATACCAAGGAACTCATTAAACTTAGCGCGCTCTCCCTTAATTTCCACATTCCGTTTTTTTACCTCATTATCAAATTCTTCTTTACCCAAGTGAATTTTATCCAGAATAGCTTTGGTTAACGTCAATGTAACATCAGCCTGTGCCACCTGCTTATCCGTATAATTCAGCACCCCATTTTCCACGGTCAGTGTATAACGCTTATTGAGATCGGTAAGATTAATATTCATCACCCATTTTTTACCGGCAGCTTTAGGCCCATTCAGCCGCACGGCCAAATAATCAAATAACATCTCCGGTGATATGGCACGAATCGTATCCGGGCTGCCAGCATTCAAGCCGCCAGACTTTGGTACACCATGACGCAGTTCCGATGCGCCCTGCAAATAGATCGAACGCCAAGAATTTGATTCAGATTGATAACCTAATTGCTCATAAGTTTTAGCTAACAATGCCTTCCCTGCCACACTATCGGGGTTAGCAAAAACAACATGCTTAAGCACTTGCGCTACCCAACGATATTCCCCTTTATCAAAATCAGCCTGCGCCCGTTTTATCAACGCAGCTTCACCACCCATATATTCCACATATTTAATCGCAGCAGGTTTCGGCGGCAAGTTATTCAAATCAGAAGGATTTCCACTGTACCAACCCATATAGAACTGATAAACCGCCCGCACATTATGGCTCAGTGCTCCATGATAGCCACGGTTTGGAAAATAACGTGCAAGCTCTGATGGCAATCTAAGCATCTCGGAAATTTCTTCACCGGTGTAGCCTTTATTCATCAGATTCACTGTTTGGTCATGCATATATTTGTATAAGTCACGTTGTTTCTTGAAATAATCCACCACACGCTCTTTACCCCACATCGGCCATTGGTGGCTCTGGAATTTTACCTCGACTTGATCCCCATATAACTCAATAACTTGATCAATATATTTCGACCAGGCTAAAGCGTTACGTACCTGAACACCTCGTAACGACAAAATATTATGCATGGTATTCGTGGTATTTTCCGCCATCCACATCGCTTTCCATTGTGGAAACCAAGTATTCATCTCTGCGGGAGCTTCCGTGCCAGGCGTCACCTGGAACACCATATCCACACCATCAATCGTCACTTTTTCACCCGTGAGCTTGATAGTACGTGTTGGAGGGATCAACGTTACCGTTCCACCCGCAGATTCCGCACTCAAACCTGTCCCTACATGCCCCTGTGGAGTCCGTGGCAACACAGAACCAAACATATAAACAGCCCGACGGCTCATAGCATTACCGGCAATCACCTTCTCACTGGCAGCCTGCTCCATAAAACCTTCTGGCGCAATAATTTGCACTTTTCCTGCTTTAACATCATCCTCGTTAACAATACCGCGTACACCCCCGTAATGATCAACGTGAGAATGGCTATAAATCACACTGACCACCTGTTTCTTACCCAAGTGTTTACTGACCAGATCGTAGGCTGCTTTTGCTGCTTCAATGGATGTAGCCGGATCTAAAACAATCCACCCGGTATCTCCCGCAATAAAGGTCACATTAGCCAGGTCATAACCACGCACTTGATAAATACGATCGCTCACTTTATAGAGCCCATATTCCACATTAAGTTGTGCATTACGCCACAAGCTAGGGTTAACGGTATCTGGAGCCGGTGCTTTATCGGTAATAAATTTACGATAACTATCAAGATCTAATATGACTTTACCTTTATCATCACGAATAATCAGAGAATCAGGTCTGGCAATAAGACCTCGTTTAGCATCATCAAAATCAGATTTATCGTTAAATGGTAACGTTGATGCCATTTCAGCATTAACTTGTTTAGTGATTTCAGTAGCTGGAAGGGAAAGTTTATCGTGACTAAATGATGAAGAACTAAAAATGGCAAACGATACTGCGGTTGAAATAGTTAATAAGCATTTGTAATTCATAAGATATTATTCCTTTAGACATATTAATTAGGTTATTAAACCAGAAGTAACTTTATCCATAAAAACCAAACGATATGAATCATAGCCTGGTAATAATAGATAGTAATATGGAAATAAGTAAAGGAAACAAATCCAAGTTATCCCTATTAGAATCACAACAAAAAATATTTGCCATTATAGTAAAACTATAAATAACGACATTAATCGCCATTCTTCGTTATTAAAACCTAATAACCTGACATATTAAACCTGAGAAAATAATTATACGTAATCCTCTGTTAACAAATCGCTTTGCCGAAACTTGTCATTATTTATATATCAAAATTTATAACACACTATTTATTCATCCTTTTATAGAAAAATATAACCATGTGATTGCAAAATAATTTACATTGTGATTATTCTATTGATTGATAATTTTAAACATTAATAATTGATATTTGAAATTGATTTGAGTTGACTATAATCCAACGTGATCATCAATGTGATCTCAAATTCACCGAATAACGTTTCTATATGAAGAGTAACCAAGAAAAACCAGGTTAGTGCGGTAGCTATTGTCTATAGCTACCGCACTAATAAAAACAAAGCAATAATCGCTTTTAATTCGCAATATAAATGAAAAATAAAGGAAATAATTATGGCTACAACTACAGATCAAATCGCTGTTGACTATCCGATTCCTACTTATCGATTTGTCGTCTCCGTTGGTGATGAACAAATCCCTTTCAACAACGTTTCGGGACTGGATATTACTTATGACGTTATCGAGTATAAAGATGGTACCGGTAATTACTATAAAATGCCGGGCCAACGTCAGTTAATCAATATTACGCTACGTAAAGGCGTATTCCCTGGGGATACTAAACTTTTTGACTGGCTTAATTCCATTCAGCTTAATCAGGTTGAGAAAAAAGACGTTGCCATTAACCTGACCAATGAAGCCGGTACCGAAATTTTAATGACCTGGAGCGTAGCAAATGCGTTCCCAACCTCATTAACCTCCCCTTCTTTTGATGCCACCAGCAATGATATTGCGGTTCAAGAAATAAAACTTACTGCGGATCGGGTAACCATTCAGGCAGCTTAAAGCATTTATGCAAAATACCGCCCAATAATTGGAGGCAATATATGACAACAACAACTTATCCCGGTGTTTATATTGAAGAAGACGCCTCGCTGTCACTTTCTGTTCGCTCTAGTGCAACGGCAGTGCCTGTTTTTGCTGCCGCAGATGGCAATTTACCTAATACTCCTACCAGAGTTAATAGTTGGTTGGAATATCTGACACGAAAAGAAGATAAAAAATTCGATCCCACCAATAAGCTTGATGTCGCACTGCGCGCTTATTTTATTAATGGAGGTGGATATAGCTATCTCGTAAAAACGAGTGAATTAACAAATCAAGTTCCAAAGCTTGACGATGTAACATTACTGGTTGCTGCTGGAGAAAATATTACCACTGCCGCAGCTGAACTTTGTATATCAGGCAAAGGATTATTTGCTATTTTTGATGGCCCGCAGAATGATACCAATATAAAAGAACCAGACACAGTACTCCAACCTTATACTGCTACCCATTATGGCGCAGTTTATTATCCCTGGCTGACCGCTAAATGGGGAGAAAATAAAACCTACGTTGATATTCCACCCAGCGCAGTCATGGCCGGTATTTATGCCAGTGTCGATAATAGTCGAGGTGTTTGGAAAGCGCCGGCTAATGTCCCTATTCAAGGCGGATTACAACCTAAATACCCGGTGACTGACGACCTGCAAGCGCAATATAACAATGGTAAAGCGATAAATATGATCCGTACCTTTCCTAAGAGCGGCACGCTGGTTTGGGGAGCCAGAACCCTTGATGACAGTAATAACTGGCGTTATATCCCGGTTCGCCGCCTGTTTAACAGCGCAGAACGAGACATTAAAAATGCCATGAGTTTCGCGGTATTTGAACCCAACAGCCAACCAACCTGGAAAGCCGTACATCGGGCTATCGATAATTATCTCTATGCCCTCTGGCAACAAGGCGGACTGGCAGGCGACAAAGCTGAACAGGCTTACTTTGTTCAAATCGGTAAAGGCACCACCATGACCGAAGACGATATCAAACAGGGCAGAATGATTGTCAAAGTGGGTATGGCGGCGGTTCGTCCGGCTGAATTCATTATTCTGCAATTTACCCAAAACGTTGCCCAGTCTTAATGGAGCGGTAACTGATTCAGGATCACCGCCTATTTACCCTATTTAAGGAAAACCTCATGGCTTCTGCAACCTATGCCACACCGGGCGTTTATATTGAAGAAGACGCCTCGCTATCGTTATCAATTAACACTAGCCCCACAGCTATTCCCGTTTTTATTGGTAAGTTTTTCAAAAAAAACGGGAGCCAACTGGAAAAAGGGAGCTGTATTAGAATTACCAGTTGGTTGGATTTTACTTCGCAGTTTTCATTATCGCCCGCAGTATCAGTAAAGGCTACAGCTGCGGGTAGTGACCCTAAAACCTATACCTATTCTGCCACTGTTACCGCGACTTCTTACAGTGCCTTTGCTGTACAGCACTATTTTAATAATGGTGGCGGCGTTTGTTATGTATTGCCGTTGATAGAAACTGAACAAAGTGCTGTAACAGCAGAATTAGCAACTCTGCCAGATCTAATTGAAAAACAACAGGAGATTACCTTACTAGTCTGCCCTGAAACGGATATAGAATTAAAACAGAAAGTCTACGATGCGGTAAATTCGCTATTGCAGGCAAAAGTGGGTTACTTCCTGATTGCTGATAGTAAAGACGGGACAGAAAAACCAAGTACCCAGCTAGATAAAACCGCCGTCTATTACCCTGATTTAGTGACCTCTTTTACTTATAGCCGTCCGGCGGATGATAAAATTGTGCTGAACGATTATGAAGGTTCAGCTAATCTGGCCGCACTGAAAACTGCTTCTCCAAAGGAATATGCTGCCGCTAAAAAAACAGTCGATGACAAATTAAGAGCCACTAAAATTATCTTACCCCCAAGTGCCGCAGTCGCGGGTGCCTATGCTGCAACCGATGCCAATCGTGGTGTCTGGAAAGCGCCCGCTAACCTGGCATTGAATAATGCTAAACCGTCTGTGGCGATCACAGATACCACTCAAGGAACCATGAATGATGCGGGTATTAATGTCATCCGTGCCTTTACCGGCAAAGGCACGCTAATTTGGGGAGCCCGCACATTAGATAAAACGGACAATTGGCGCTACATCCCAGTTCGACGTTTATTTAATGCGGCGGAACGGGATATCAAGAAGGCAATGCAATTTGCTGTCTTTGAACCCAATAGCCAGCCAACCTGGAAACGGGTACAAACAGCCATTGACAACTACCTCTATCAACTCTGGCAACAAGGGGCACTCGCGGGAAATAAACCGCAAGAAGCTTATTTTGTTCAGATTGGTAAAGATATCACCATGTCCGAGGATGAAATTAAACAAGGCAAAATGATCGTCAAAGTCGGTATGGCCGCCGTGCGTCCTGCTGAATTTATTATCCTTCAGTTTTCACAAAACGTAGCACAGTAATCGTACTGAGGCGCGGTTTAACGCCGCGTCCATTCAGTCATTAAGCTAAGGAGACAATAATGACAACGGATATAAAACAGCCTGGCGTCACAATAGCGGAAAATTCAATATCTCTGAAACCAAATAATGAATTTATCGGCGTACCGGTTTTTATTGGTTATACCGAAAAAAGCTCAGACAATAAAACAGCTATCAAGCTAAACAACCTTGTCGATTTTCCCCTATCATTTGGTAAGTCAGGATTAATGTATTATTCAGTGCGTCACTTTTTTGACAACGGCGGTCAGCAAGCCTATTTACTGTCATTGGGTCATGATAAATCGTTAACCGATTTTCAATTATTGATCACCGCCCTACAACAGGAGTGGGTGAAACAAGCGATTTCCGCAGAACATGAAATCACGCTAATTATCGCTCCTGATATTACCCGCTTTAACCAAGATGATAGCATTACCCAAGGAATAAAAGCCGGGTTATTAGTACTTGATTTTTTCATAGAACCACTCGGCAGCCTAGGATTAGAGGTTATCACTCACACTAAAAAAGCCCTCTGGCAACAAGCATGGCAATCAATACTCGATCTTTGTAAAAGTCAACGCGGCATCATAGGATTACTGGATGCCCCGGACGATCCAACACTAGCAGCTGATTGCCTGGCTAATTTTTCCTCAAGTGATCGACAATGGGGCGCCGTATACTGGCCTAGGCTGATAAGTACTTATCAGGAGAAAGATAAACATATCGTACTTTCACCTACCGCTGCGGTCGCCGCCGTCATCCAGCGTAATGACAACCAGAAAGGAGTATGGACCGCGCCCGCCAATGTAACTTTAGCCAAGGTGATAAGCCCAGTACGCTCTCATATTGAAGCCGATAAACTCTTTAATCAGGACGGCACCTCACTGAATCTGGTTCGCAGCTTCCCCGGCAAAGGCATTAAAATCTGGGGATGCCGCACCTTGGACAACAAACCCGATTCTCCCTGGCGCTATATCCAAATCCGCCGTTTGGTTTCCTATATTGAAGCCCATATGACCCAACTGGGCCGCGCCTTTGTCTTTGAACCCAATAACGCCATCACCTGGATGAAGTTTAAAGGTCAGGCTTACAACTGGCTGCGTCAGTTATGGTTAAAAGGCGGGCTGCGCGGCACCCAGGAAGATCAAGCATTTGAGCTACTGCTGGGTGTTAACGAATCAATGAGTGAAGCGGATATGCTGGCTGGAAAAATGATCATGAAAATCAGACTGGCCCTGTTAACTCCAGCGGAATTTATCGAGCTGAGTCTGACATTTGATACCCGTACCGGAACCACCAATTAAATTAAACAGGGGCAAAACATGCACAATCTCTACACCCCGTCAGTGTCACATCGTTTTATCGCCAGCTTTCTTTTTAACAATATCCCCAGCCCGCTCGACATCGCCTTTCAACGGATCTCAGGCCTGAGCCGTGAGCTGCAAACCACTCAACACAGCCAGGGCGGGGAAAATGCCAGAAATGTCTGGCTGGCCGAAAAAATCCAGCATGGCAGCCTGGTGCTGGAGCGCGGTGTCATGACGATCACACCGCTAACCTTAGTGTTTGATCGCGTCCTACGCGGCGAAAAAGCGATTTATGCCGATGTCGTCGTCATGCTGCTAAATGAAAAATCTTTACCCGTGGGAAGCTGGACAGTCAGTAACGCGCTACCGGTCCGATGGTCCACCAGCGACTTTGATGCCAATAGCAACGCCGTTTTAGTAAATTCCCTAGAATTACGTTATCAAGATATGCGCTGGTTAGGAGTGAAAGCATGACTATAGAAATTAAGGAACTGATTATTCAGGCCAAAGTCACTGATACTGCGAGTGACCCATTATCCCCCCAAACGCTAGCCCAGGAAAAACTGGATAACGCCCGTCTGATTGACCTGGTGAAACAGGAAGTGCTAGACGCATTGCGTGAAACAGGAGGCTATTATGAGTTTAATTGAACGTGGCCTGTCCAGGCTCACCCTCACCGCCTTCAAAGACCGGGAAGGGAAAGTTTCCGTCGGCAGTTTGCAGGCCATGTATAACCCCGACACGATCCAACTCGATTATCAAACCCGCTATCAACAGGATGAAAGTGTTAACCGTGCCAGCCAAAGCAGCCGCTATGTGTTATCTCAGCCAGCCGGATTGTCATTAATCCTGCTGTTTGATGCATCAATGCCCGGTAATAACACACCAATAGAAACACAACTTGCGACCCTGAAATCCCTGTGTGCGGTAGATGCCAGCACCAAAGTGCCCCACTTCCTAAAAATCAAATGGGGCAAAATGCGCTGGGAAAACAAAGGCTATTTTGCCTGCCGAGCCAATGGCCTCACCATTAATTACACCCTGTTTGATCGGGATGCCACGCCGCTGCGGGCCAGCGCCACCTTATCCTTGGTTGCGGACGAAAGCTTCGTTATTCAGGCTACCGAACGGCAATTAAAATCCCCCCCAGCCACCGCGGTCAGCGTAACCGATATGCTCTCCCTGCCACTGATAGCATTGGGTGCAGGCGCTTCTCTGGCTGGTGGTATCGATTATCTCTCTCTGGCCTGGCAAAACGGCCTGGATAATCTTGATGACTTTACCCCCGGACAAACACTGCAAGCTAAGGGGGATGCATGAAAATACCCACAGTAACCATTAATATAGGTGGTAAAACACTCAATCAATTTACCGTGATCAGTCTGACAACAAACCATCACATCAATGGTATTCCTTCGGCCAACATCACACTGGGCATAGCTGGTGATGCCAATCATATTTTTGACGCCAAGACGCAGGCTGAACTGGCAAGTTGCCGTCCAAGCCATGAACTTATTGTTCAACTCCAAAAAGCCGTGTTGTTTAAGGGAGTCATCGTTCGACAGACGCTTGGGCTTAAAGGTCAGGACAGCATCGTTACTTTGACAGTAAAACATCATCTACAAAAACTAACACATAGCTTTCACTCGCAGCTATTCAATAAACAGAGTGATGAAGCGATTATCAAGAAACTATTCAATCAAAACGGTATCCAAACAAAGATAAAACAAGCGCCTCAACTCAAAACCACTCATGAGCAAATGGTGCAATTTCGTTGCAATGACTGGGCCTTCTTAAAAAGCAGACTGGTTGCCACTAACACCTGGCTGCTGCCCGGTAATGAATCGGTTACGTTGACAACACCTAAGGCCCTGAACCATTCAACTGTGCATACGATCCACCAGCGTGGCAGCGATCAGGACATTGTGCTATTTGAAGCGGATCTGCAATGGAATAACCAACACAGCCCTAAAACAGTGAGTATACGTGCCTGGGATATTGCCCAACAAAAGCTTTCTCAGGGAATTCAGGCGAAAAACAGCGGGCTTGGCAGTCACAAGCTAGCGATAGACAGTATCGAAACCCTGACCAGTCAAGAATGGCAATGGGTTCTCAGCTACCCGCTGGATAATGAACAAACCAAATATCTTGCTCAAGGCATCATGGATAACCTGAGAAGTCACAACGTATCCGGCAGTGTTGAAGTTGAAGGCAATGACCACTATCAACCGGGTGATCTCCTTGCACTAAACGGCTTTGGTCAAGGCATGGATGGTCAGGTAATTATCACCGGCGTCAGTCAGAAGATTAATCAACGACAAGGCTGGCGCACCCGGTTAACCTTAGGTATGCAACCAGACGTGGAACATCCCGTACCGCAAGTTAAAGAACTGCATATCGGTATTGTGGAAAAATACCAAAAAGACAGCCAATCACTGGGCCGTATTCCGGTCAAAATACCGGCCTTAAACCTAACCCAAGGTGTACTTTTTGCCCGCTTGGGTAAACCTTATGCCAGCAACGAAAGTGGATTTTGCTTTTATCCAGAACCGGGGGATGAAGTGATTATCGGTTTCTTTGAGTGCGACCCCCGTTTTCCGGTGATATTAGGTTCCATGCATAATCCTAAAAATAAATCTCCGGTAGAACCCAGTGAGAAAAATCAGATGAAAACCTTAGTTATCAAACAAGGAGATAACAAGCAGGAATTAATATTCGATAATAAAGAAAACACAATGGCACTTAATTCGACTAAAAACCTCATCACTAATGCGCAGGAAATTAAAATACAAGCCGAAAAATCCCTGTCAGCCTCTGGAAAATCAGGGGTAGATATTAAAGGCTCGAAAATTAACTTAACACAATAATAAGGTATTAAGATGACAAGCAAAATATTAGCCGATATTTATGGCCGGGGCTGGAAATTTCCACCAGAGTTTTCCATTGAAACTGGAGTAGCAATGGCCGAAGGCGCCGAAAATGTTCGCCAAAGTATGAAAATCCTTTTTTTAACTGAACCCGGTGAACGGATTATGCGTGAAGATTATGGCTGTGGTTTGAATGATTATATGTTTGAAAATATCAGTGATGAATTGTTGTCGAATATTCAAACCCGTATTGAAGAGCGAGTACTACGCTATGAACCCCGAGCAGAAATCACAGATATTCAAGTCAATCAGAAAACAGGCTCACCTAATACTCTACACATTCAAGTGACCTACTCCCTGAGAGGCAGCGGAATCAGTCAACAACTTGAAGGTATCCTTGAGATCGGCGAAGGCCGGATACAGGTGAGCTTATGAGCAAGCAATTAATCATTGATGGTGACAGCCTGCTATTTGAGCCGTTGTTTGGCAACCGGCAGGTCACGCTCCTGGGGCCAGCAACCATCAGAGGCAGCGGACACGCTCAAATCCAAGGCAAAAAGATCGCCATTGTGGGTGATGAAAAAAAGGTACAGCTCCAGGCGCAATATATTACTCCCAGCCACCCTATACCTGGCATGGGAATGGTCACCATTGCCCAATTAGATGCCAGCCAGCAGGTGAATTTTTGTCGCAGTCCTATCACAGTGATTGTTGCCGGGCAGCAATTTACCGCCCGTTTTACTCCGACACAGCCGGCGAAGAGTCAGGCAGGTCCAGATATCACGACACCCAGTATGGGAAAAGGCCGTTTTATTGCCAGTCAATATGCCGTCAATGCCGGATAAATAACCCTTCAAAATTCATTATTAAATAACGATCTTATTCTGTAAAAAGATATCAGAAATATATTCAAATAATAGGTGGTATAATATGGGACTCAGCGAATTAAAAAATAAACTTGCCACTATCGTACCAGAGACAGAATTTAAACTTGATGAAAGAAGTACGCTGGATATTTTAAACTGGCTACAAGAATACGCTAAAAAAATTCCTTTTGATCAAGAGAAAAAGCAGTTCTGGGATAGTTTCTATTTTATTCAGGAAAATAGTCCTGAGAAATTAGCCGATCTTTACCAAAACATTAATAAAGCAAATGGCCATTTACCAGCCCATCAAGCTTTTGTTTTAGCTTTTTTAAAACTCTTAGAAACCTCCAAAGTTTTATTTAATACTTTTCCAGCACGACATCGTGATCTTTATTACCGGGAATTATTGGGACTGAAACCGAGAAGCGCCCAGGCGGATAGCGTTGCTTTAGGCATTACTCTAAATACAGATAATGCAGAATATCTTATCCCTAAAGGAACCTTGTTTGATGCCGGGCAGGATAGCGCTGGAAATCCATTACAATATGCATCAGATACAGATTTACTGACAAACCAAGGAAAGCTGACCGATCTACGTTGGCATCGGAAAGATAACGATGGTTGGAAATCAGCAATACTATTAAGCGCTTCAGACAATATTGAATTACCTGAAAACGGTATTCGACTTTTTAGCGAAACATCCAATGATATCGAGGTTCATTCTGGTCGCTTGAGTTGGGGCAAAATAGAAACAGATATATCGTCATTAGCTAATACATTCTATTTAGGCTTTACCGATGTATTACCAGGACAAACTTTATCCCTGTACTGGCAGTTAGAAGGTTCTAGAAAACTCCCTTTATCCTGGTTTTACCTCAATAAAAACAACAATTGGAGTCCACTGGATAAGTTGATTGACGATAAAACTCGTAACCTGTTTGACCGAGGAACCTGGCGTACCTTGTTACCCCATGATGCTTCAAATCAAACCTCTCAAATGCCAAAGGGGCGGTTCTGGTTGAAAGCACAAACGCCACTAATAAGAAATCTACTGACGAAGACGAATAAGGGAAAACTGACTGATCTGTACTGGTATCGGAAAGATAATGGTAGCTGGCAATCGGCAATGCCTCTTAATTTGTCCAATGACATTAAATTACCCACAAATGGCATTCAAATTTTTAGTCCAACATCTAATGATGCCTCGGTTTTATCCGGCTACCTGATTACCACATCTTCATTTGCTATGTCGTCAGGAAAACTCATAATTAAAGCCACATTAGCAAGTAAATGGGGAGGTGATCCTGCACACATCACCGCTCAAATTAGCTCAGGAGATCACTGGCTTTCTCTGTCAGCAAAAGTTAACGATAAGATTATTGAACTTAGTTTATTATCCAGTGATGCACCTGTCACCCCCCCTGATGCCTTGGATAATATGAAGTTTAAAGAACCAGTATTAAAACTAGGCACCTTTCAGGGATCGATTTTACCTAAGATTGAGGGTATTGAAATTAGCATTGACGACAGAAGTAATGTGCTATCAATTGATCACTTCTCCGTTTATCCATTGATGCCTTTTGGCTGGGGTAATAAAGACTCCGAAGTATCTTCATTAACCAATGGAGAATTTTATTTGGGTTTTACTGGCGTATTACCAGGGGATACTTTATCCCTGTGCTGGCATTTAGAAGGCTCTAAAAAACCTGCTTTATCCTGGTCTTATTTATCTAACAACAATACCTGGGAATCATTAACTGAACCACCCCAAAGTTCATCTAACCAGGAAATCTGGAGCACTTTATTGCCGCAACAGGCATCAAACACAGCATCTCAAATGCCAAAAGGACGTTACTGGCTAAAAGCACAAATATCAATAGAAGAACAAGCAATACCAATAAAGGTAGCCAGTAAGATTGAACCTCTGGATTATCCCAAAATTAAGGGCTTGTTGTATAACGCTACAACCGCAACTTTAATCAACACAGAAACCGTCGAACAGGATCATTTTATCAACGGCTTGCCCGCCAAGAACATTAAGCAGCCGGTCAACGCATCTGTTGCAATCAATGACGTCGCTCAACCCTGGACATCCTGGAATGGTCACCCGAAAGAAGACGAACAAACCTTCCTGAAACGGGTTCCCGCCCGGCTTTCCCATCGTAACCGAGCATTGAATTGGGACGATATTGTCACATTACTAAAAGAGCAGTTTATCAGCATATTTGATGTTAAATACCCTTCTACTAATGAATTAACCAAAATACCAACGCCAGAAAATCGCCAATTAATCGTTATCCCAGGTAATCGCTACAAAGATAATGATGATTCACTACGCCCAGAATTGAATCAAGCCCGGTTGACCGAAATGGTCGAATTGTTAGATCGATTAAGCAGCCCCTGGACAACCATTGAAATTAAAAATCCCACATATGTTAACGTTCTAATCCACTATGAACTGATATTTGCCTCGGATGTTAACCCGGATTATGGCCGCCATCAGCTACAACAGGAGCTAAGTCGAAAATATATGCCATGGGAAGAAAATACTGCTATTGGCGTAACACTAGGTAATCATATTGACTACTACCAGTTATTAGCCTCGATTCAGCAATCACCTCTGGTTGAACGGGTCACCAACTTAACTTTAAAAAAAGACAACCAGCCTACCGTAAGTGAAAATATAGAAGCCACAGATGATGAAGTATTGATTTTAGTCTGGCACAAAAATCCCTAAACGAAGGAGTTAATAATGAATAATCGAGATACGCTATTTCCCATTATTAAAGACTATATTACTTTTGATACTTTACTTGCTCAAGCAAAAACCGTTATTGGACAACAATCCAATCAATGCTGGAACGATATGGAGGAAAATGATCCAGGCATCACTTTATTGGAAGCCTGTTGTTATGGTGCATCCGATTTGGCCTATCGCCACTCACTCCCTCTCAGGGATCTCCTAATTCCCAAAGAAGAAGATGAAAGGGCATCAAGTCAAGGTATTTTCCCGGGCGAATTTGGCCCACAACAAATGCTGACCTGTGGTCCAATTACCGCAGAGGATTATCGCCGGGCTTTATTAGATTTGCATAGCAACGACAAAAACGATGGTTATTTTCTCTTTAACGATGTACAGCTTATTCGTGAACCTAAAAATAAACGCTATCAATACTGGTATAACAAAGAAAAGAGAGAATACAGTTTTAAAAACCACGGATCAGATAGCGCATTAACGCTAAAAGGAAATTATTATCTTTATTTACTCCCCAGCAGGAAAACTGAAATTAATAAAATTCAAGCTGAGAAAAGCTTACAGGATTTTCTGAAAGACAATCGCAATTTGGGAGAGTCAGTTAGTAATATTATTTGGTTAAAACCGGTCAATCTACCGTTGAAAATTGATATTCAACTTGATAATGACGTCAAAGATATCGCTGACATCTTTGCCCAAACTTATATGACAACGGAACGAGCGATTGCAGAGAAACCGCTACGTTATACCATCCAAGAGATGAAAGAAATGGGTTTCAGTCATGAAGAAATTTTTGATGGACCTTATTTGCATCACGGCTGGATACCCGAACTCCCTCCGGTTAAAGACTATAACGGCGCTATGGTATTAAATCTAAGCCCTCTAGTTAACCAATTATTAGCAATCAAAGGCGTTCAAAGCGTTACCCGATTCACGTTAGATGATAATAATGAAAAAATTTCTAAGTTACCAAATGATAATTGGTCCTGGGAAATCGATCATGGATACTATCCCAGACTATGGGGCAGCGATCCATTAGAGTTAATTACCTCACAATCAAGCCCAATCATCATTACCGCCAAGGGAGGGATTAAAGCCAACGTAACTAAACAACAGGTAGAAGAAAAAATAATTTCAGAACCTCTGATTAATACACAGCCTGAACTATTAAATTGGGGAAAGCATCGTAAAGTCCTGGATTACTACCCGATAAGCAATAAGTTACCCGCCTGCTATGGATTACAGGCCAAAAAACCTACGCCACAGCAAGTACAATTGCACCAATTTATGCTCCCTTTTGAACAGATGTTGGCTAACGGCTGCGCTGAACTTGCCCTCTTACCGAAACTCCTGGCTTTTAAACAACGGGGGGAGACCGTATATGGTGTGCAATGGCCTTTTAAAGCGGGTACAGTCAGTTACAACGTTCATCAACAGATCATCTCTGACTTAACCGCAAAACTAAATTACGATTCACAAATCTATATTAATGATGATATTCAGAGGCCCAACTATATAAAAGAACTGGAAATCTTAGATCATCTGTTGGGTTATTTTGGCGCTCAACTTGCCGCCAGACCACTTACCCTTGATTTTCAGGATTTTCTGGACACCCAACGTGGTTATTTAGCCCAACAACCGGAATTGACCTACCAACGTAATAATATCCGGATTGATAAAATATCGGCACTACAAAAACGGATTGCTGCCCGGTTAGGTTTAGGCGGGGAATGTTTCAGTGACACGCCTGATCTGGCTAATTTGCCTTTCTATTTAATTGAACACCGCCAATTACTACCGGCAAAACCCGATATCCAATTCAATACTAAGCAAAAACCTGATTCTCTGGTGATTGAAGATGATCAGTTAAGAATCACCCAAAAAGGTACAGCAGGCCGCTTATTACAAGGCCAGGTGATTAACCTGATTATCATTGAAGGTGACAGAGAATTTACTTTGCGGGGGCAAATGATCACCGAGGTGGCAGGAGAGACATTCTCCCTTAGCACACGCAATAGTTCGGATCTAGAACACAATCTGGAAAGAGTGCTGGTGGCATCTAAGCAAGACAAACTGTTCTGGCAAAACAGCCCAGTGTGGCTGGAAGATATGGATTATCAATTGGTGTATGCCGATGCCACATATCAAAATGCTACCGAAGATGAACATTGGATCACCTCCAGCACCCAAAGCCCTTTCCCTGCCATGATTGAAGAAAATGACGAAATCACGCTGAAATATGTCATTACCCCATCAGGGCCATCCACAAGCACATTAGCCCGTGCAGTTCGTGCTGAAAAGAAATCCGAATATGAACTTAAAGCACGCGTCGTTAAATTTGATCGCATTCAAGGCAAGATATTAATTAGACGCAATCAAGACTCACGGGATAATTTTCCACCCGAGACAGAAGCATGGCGCTATCGCTGGTATTTCTCCAGCGAAAAATATGCCCTGGCCGATCGCTTCTCATTTGTGGTTAGCGTGGTAGTGAATCGCCTGTTAATTGAGAGTAACAACGTTGACCCTTACAAACTAGAAACCTGGGTAAAAACAGAGATTCTCTCTGAATTTCCCGCACATATTTCGATGATTATTCACTGGTTGTCACCAGAACATTTCATGAACTTTGCCAGCACTTATAAACGCTGGCAAAACAATGATGCGCCTTTAGGGGACGAGGCATACCATATTTTAGAGACTTTAACCCTGGGAAGATCACCTTCCGCTGCAACCGGTATTGGCAGTATGCGAATTGCCACCGAACAGCAGCGTATTGAGGTCATTGGTGAATTGGGCGATCAATGGAATGAAGAAGTAATAAAAGATAATCAGCTATTATATGTTCCTTATACTAAAACGGTAGTATTGGTAAATATTGACTTCAATAAAGAGAATAATAAAGAAACGACTGTTTCAGAACTTCTGTATCAACCGGTAGATAATAAAGGAAAATTGGTATTTTTAACTGATAACAGTCAAATAGGCCCTGAATATGCCGTATTGAAATCAGATAATGCATGGACAGATTACCACATCAAAGTGAAAAAGAATAAAAATGGGGTTATTACCGATGAAATATTGCATATTAAAGGAAGAAAGAAAGTCGGAATTAATTTATCGTGGACAGCAATGAATTTATATGATCTTGATACAGATAGTCGCTGGTCATTCTATTATGGATTTGTATTAGACGATAGCCAAGATCTTTCTGGTGCATTATTCCACACCGAAGAGCCCCTTATTTTATCACTAAATTACATATCTGCCTCTAATGACCTTAAAGGAGAAGCGAATACAAAATTTGGTTTTTATTTCTCCTATGATGGAAAAAAACTTTAACAATATAAAATAAGCATCTCGTTTATTCACACATCAAAACATTTCAAGAATCTCTCTATTATTTTAATCTCTCTTAGTATAATAGCCCACATAATATAAGGTGATAAGCATGGAAAAGAAATATAATCTGAAAAATTCCGGAGATAATCTGGAAAATGCCAATATTAAATCACAAGGGCCTTCAGTCGGTGATTTAAAAAACCGTTTTAAAGAAGGCAGTATTCCATTACAGACCGATTATGCCGATTTGATTAATATTGCTGACATTGGGCGTAAAGCTTGTGGTCAGGCACCGCAACAAAATGGGCCAGGAGAAGGATTGAAACTGGCTGATGACGGTACGCTTAATCTAAAAATGGGTATACTTTCCAGCCAAAACTTTTCTCCATTAATATTAGAAAAAGATATTTTATCTGTAGACCTTGGTAGCGGTTTGATTAATAAAGCCAATGGAATATGTGTTGGTCAAGGTAATGGTATTGTTGTCAATAATGACAATGTGGATGTCAAAGCCAATAATGGTATCAATGTTGATACTAATGGTGTCTCTGTAAAATCAAGAAATTCCACGATTAAAGTCGAATCTACGGGGATATCAGTAGGTATTGGTTGGGGAGTAAAAATAGGTGGTGAAGGATTAGATATTAAGGCCAGTAGTGGCATTAGCGTCGATAATAATGGTGTTTCAGTCAAAGCCGGTAACGGTATTACGGTGAATTCAGACGGTGTTAGTATTGATCCCAATAAAATACTCCCCAAAGGAATGATTGTGATGTTTTCTGGTAGTAATGCTCCTACCGGATGGGCTTTTTGTGATGGTAACAGCGGAACCCCAGACTTAAGAAGCCGTTTTGTCATGTGCGGTGAAACTATTTCTGAAACAGGGAAAAGCAGTAATAAAGCCAGTGGAAATGGGGGTGGAAAAAACTTTTCCAGAAATACAACATCAACTGTGGTTTCGGTCAATGTTACCGTGCAAAGTACGACATTAACAGAATCACAAATACCCAAGCATAAACACATTGAGAGCATGCCCTATTATAACACTCGAGGATTCGCATATGATTATACGACTATAGGAAAAACTGGCTACAAAATAGACAACTCAGATAACGGATATATATGGACAAAATCATATGGGACAAACTCATCTGGGTCAGACTATCATCCACACACATCAGAAACAGGAGGTGGACAAGGACATAATCATGATGCAACAGCATCATCTCCTTCACATACTCACAGTATTGATGTAGTTCCACCTTATTATATTTTAGCTTTTATTATGAAACTCTAACTTCATCCCATACAGAAAGACTTAAATTATCTATTTTTTACTCATTACCAAGGATATATTGATATGACTTCGGAGCCAAATCTGTTAAATCGGATTACCATCACTATTGAAGCTAATAATCAACAGGTGGCTAAGAAAGTATTGCATGGTTCCCTGCTTAATCAATCAAATATAAACAGACTAATTAATTCATATTTCAATCAACATGACATTAATCAGAATATATATTTAGAAACACTATCTATAAATCTTGGAGAAATAAACTTATATGAATTTAATTCACTGTTTCCTGTTCAGCTCAATGCTGCTTTAAGTAAGGCATTGAGCCAATATCAGATAAATAATCAGGAGGAAAATATCCTTTCAGAAGGGTCCAGATCTCAAAAAATTACCGGTAATCTTCCTTTATTACACGATAATAATCCAAATAATGTTGATGATTTTATCCATTATTTACATCAAAAAGATTCCACATTAAATCCAATGGAGAAAATGAAGAATAGTAAAATTGCAGATATCAATATTAAACAACTCATTAATCAATTAACACAGGTACAAAACAAATGGACACTATTATTGGTAAAAAGCTGTTTATCTGAACACAGCCTGCAAAAACTTCTGGCTATCAGGCAACCGGCTTTATTAACCGCCATTAATGGTAAATTAACGGAAAAAACAACCAAATCACAATATCAGGAGGAGCTTGTCTCCTCCGAACAACTGATATTCAATGCACTGGGATATATACAGCGGCATAACATACAGGAAATACCCAAACCCGATGCTAAAATTATCTCACTCATCACAGCTGAATTAAATAGTAGCAAACTTAACGCAGAACCTGTTATTACGCTATTTCGCCAGTCTATAGCCCACAATACCCCATTAAATGGTTGGCTAAAGCAACTCTGGCAAATAGCCCCTATTCTACAACTCTGTAAAAAACATCTATCAATTGAGGAATACCGATATCTATCGGAACGCTTTATTCCAAATAATATAGATAAAAATGGCTCTGATATTGAATCAGCAAATCGGCAAATATTTTCAACACTGGATAATACATCCGTTACAGGAGAAGATAATCTCAACCCATTCCGACCTAATAACAAGCCACACTTTGAGCCGATTCTATTACCTGAACAAGCCCTGCCACGTCAGGTAAGTAATGCGGGGATATTGGTTCTTTGGCCAATACTACCCGCCTTGTTTAATCGGCTTGGTTTGCTTGAAAAACAAAAAGTTATCCATCGTCAAGCCCAGTTCAGCGCAGTTGATCTCCTTGATTATCTAATTTGGGGAACCGAAGAAATACAGACAGAACGAAAAACACTAAATTACGTTCTGTGTGGGCTAACGGCCAATGAAGATACGGAATCACTCTCTATTGAACCAGAAAAGCAGTTAATAACAGAACAATGGCTGGATGCTATTATTCGTCAACTTCCCAGTTGGAAAAAGTTAAGCCGCAATGATGCCCGCCAGTTATTTTTACAACGACCGGGTGAATTACTGGTCGATGAGCAGGAAATCAAAATCACGATACAGCCTCAGCCATTTGATGCACTGTTAGCCGATTGGCCCTGGCCTCTCAATATCGCCAAACTTCCCTGGTTGGATCGCCCTTTACGGATCGACTGGCAAAACATTTAAAAGGTTTATATGAATTTCCCACTAACAAATAACCACGATATGGTAGCAGAATTAAACTGGATTTATCCCCATCTGGAACGTATCGATCTGCTATTACAACGTTACTACTACCAAAAAAGAGACTGGTTCGATTCCTTACCGGAGAGTTTCTTACTGACCGAAGACGAAGTGGATCAACGTTTAGCGGAACCACAGGGAATTCCTCATTGGCTAAAAAAGAATAATATCGTTGGCAATGCAGAAACAGAAGGTAATTCTACCTCCGGTGCATTATCACTGTTAATCGAACGTTTTGAACTCACGGAATTTGAGCGCGATGCTTTACTATTGGGTCTGCTACCTCATTTTGACAACCGTTATCATGCACTGTTTGCTGTTCTGCACGGCAACAGTAAAAAACAGTGGCCCAGTTTTGCTTTAGCGATTGAATTATTTAGCCAACGCCAAAGTGATTGGCAATTACTGCAAAACAGCTTTTTACCGCAAACACCGTTAATTAGTCACCATTTATTACGACTCAATAACCAAGAGGAGCCCATTTGGCTACAAACGCAATTTTTAACCCACAATGCAGTCTGGCATTTTTTATCAGGTCAGCGAATCGTTTTACCTCCCTTGATAACTTGTGCTTATTGGTGTCACCCCGCCCCACACACTCGGTATCCGCCAACCCTTTATCATTCTCTTGAAAAGATATTGTTAAATGAAACGGACGAAATACGCCCGCTGTTGATACTCAGAGGAAAACAGGACAGTGCCAGAGAGCTGGCAGTGAGTAATATTATGTCGTTTCATGGCATCAATACCTTAACCCTTGATTTAGCCCGTCTGCCAGACGAAGAGAATACCGCCACAATATCTGACCTGCTAACAGGCGTAATAAGGGAAACCCGGCTACACGATGCCTGCTTATTAATTCGCAACTTTTCTTTGCTGGCAGAGGAAAAGAAAATATTGCACAGCGAATTATCCACCCTGTTGAATCAACCAAAATTGAGAGTGGTTTGCCTGGCAGAACCGAGAGATTCATTAATATGGATTAAACATCTACCAATGGTGCAAATTGAGATGCCGGTGGCAACTCTGGCGGATAAGCAAGCCATGCTGAAAGAAAATCTGCCGGATAATATCGTTCAGAAAATGAATATCACTCAGTTATATCAGCGTTTTTCATTTACACCGGAAACATTACCGCTAATTATTACAGAAGCTTATCAATACCAGGCCCTGCGACAACCGGAAGGCCAATTAGAAGAAGCGGACTTACGTAAGGCATTAAGTTTTCGTGCTCAACAGAATTTCGGCAAATTGGCTCAACGAATAACCCCCAAACGCAGTTTTAATGACTTAGTGATTTCAGATGCATTAACTCAACAGTTAAAAGAAATCATTGCCGCCATTAATTATCGAAATCAAATATTAGACGCAGGCTTTCAGGAGAAAATAGGTTATGACACCGGTATTAGCGCCCTATTTTATGGTGAATCAGGGACCGGAAAAACGATGGCCGCAGAAGTAATTGCCGGGCATCTTGGGGTTGATTTGATTAAGGTAGATCTTTCCACCGTGGTGAATAAATACATCGGTGAAACTGAAAAAAACATCTCCCGGATTTTCGATCTCGCCGAAGCTGACTCTGGCGTATTGTTTTTCGATGAAGCCGATGCTTTATTTGGCAAACGCAGTGAAACCAAAGATGCTCAGGACAGACATGCCAATATTGAAGTTTCTTATTTATTACAACGACTGGAAAATTATCCCGGACTGGTGATCTTAGCCACTAATAATCGCAACCATTTGGATAGCGCTTTTAACCGCCGTTTTACCTTTATTACCCGTTTCACTTATCCCGATGAAGTCTTACGCAAAGAGATGTGGCAAGCAATCTGGCCTGAGCAACTTAATTTATCAAATGAACTTGATTTCGATTATTTAACTAAACAAGCCGATCTAACCGGAGCGAATATCAGAAACATTGCCTTATTATCATCAATGTTAGCGGCGGATGATAATGGTGAAAGAATTGAAAATAAACATATAGAACGGGCAGTTATCCTTGAATTGAATAAAACTGGCCGGTTGGTTTTTTAAATATTAAATAAAATTGGAGTTAATATGACAAATATAATTGATCCTGACAATGCTATTATTGCAGTTAATAACGCATTAAATGAGATCTTATCTCAGCGTTTAAGCATCTCTGGTCAGGAAATTGATATCCGCTTTGATCTGCCAGAAGTAAACTCAATCCCATCAGCGCCGACAGTAAGTATATTTCTCTATGATATACACGAAGATCTGCAATTACGTTCTGCGGAATCAAGGCTTTATAACCCTGCAACCAGCACATTATTACCAGGGTGGGTAAATATTAACTATAACTATTTAATTACTTATTGGCATTCGAGTAACCCAAGAGGCGGAGATAATCCTGACAGTAAGCCAGATAACCAAGCTGCACACGTCATGACAGCTATTTTAAATGCATTAATTAACAACCGACAATTACCTGATATTTCTGGTGCCTACACCAGAGTAATACCACCGCAAGAAAGTCTAAATAGCCTGGGTAACTTTTGGCAAGCGCTCGGCAACCGCCCTCGCCTTTCTTTATTATATTCAATTACCGCACCGGTAAAACTGCAAAATATTGAAGATGCTATAAAACCCATTAGCGATATTTCTACTTTTGTGGATCAAAAATCAAATCTGGATAATTCACAAATAAACCAGGCTCTGGCAGATAAATTATATGCCGATTTAGGCGGAACAAAAGAGGTACATCTTGCCCTTACCAAAGTCAATCTGGCAACCCAATTCACTACGGAAAACAATGAAGATCAGGAAAATAAAAACGTTATTCTTGAAGTTTCTGGCATTACCACTTCAATTTATTTACCCAAAATAAAAAGTGTTCTCTCAGGATGGAAAAGTAATCAAAGTACCGTTGTTAAGGTAAATGGAATAGGCATTATTGTTTACGAAGAAAACTCCAATAAGTTAATGGGAATTTAAAATTTGCTATTTATATAAAGAGAGTATTTAATGAGAATAACTACCTATACATTAATATTTCTTCACTAAAATGTTTCATTAATATATTAAAATATTTTTAACTTAATTTTCTTTATCTCTAAAAAAACTAAATGACAATAGGAAATTGAACTATATATTATTTATTCCCAATCTATCTCTTACCGAAGATTAACAGGTGATAATATGGAATATGAGTACGATAAAACAGACGATAGGAAAAGAAAACACTCAACACAGTGGGCAGATTATGAAGAAAAATCATTTGTGCCGACATTAGACTTATCTCAAAGTCGTCAACATAATCCATCACGCGACGCTTTAAATAGGGCAGATAACAATGAAACATCTCCATTACTCCATAATCTCATCACCAGTGATAATTTACGCAAAGAGGCGGCTGTCTTTGCCAAGCGGATTGGTTCCTCTTATCAGAGAATTCTGGATGGGCTTCACCGTATCCATACTCTTAATGGGAATGAGCAGTTAACCGCAGGCTTCGAACTGCATCAACGTATTACCCGTTACCTTAAGACACATCCTGACTCCAAACGTAATACTTCCCTGAGAAGAATGCAGACGCAACTGGAGGATCTAATGTTTACCGGTACTTTACAGATGGTACGTCGTCCTTTGCTGGAGATGGCGGAAAGCCGCCCTAATATGGCATCACGGATCTATCAGATTGCCTGTAACGAGACCCGAGGTAACACGCCTGGGCTGACCGATCTGATGGTGCGATGGGTAAAAGAAGATCCTTATCTTGCGGCCACGACAGGCTATCAGGGAGAAATCCCCGACGATCTGCCTTTTGAGCCTAAATTCCATGTAGAGTTGGGCGCTCAGTTTGATGATTTCAAAAAATGGCTGAACATAGCCCAGAGCCAAGGGTTACTGACTCATGCCCGGCTTGATGAACCGAGTAAACGGGTTCATCTCGGTTACAGCTATAATGAACTGCTGGATATGACCGGAGTTGAAAGTGTGCAAATGGCGGTTTATTTCCTCAAAGAAGCGGCCAAACAGGCCGATCCGGGATTTGCTGGCTCACAAGAAGCCATTTTACTTAACCGTTTTGCTAATCCTGCCTATCTGGCACAACTGGAACAAGGCAGACTGTCGCAAATAGAAGCGATCTATCATAGTTCCCATAACACTGATGTGGCAGCCTGGGACAAGCAATTTGACGCCGATGCGTTGATACAATTGAACCACCGGTTGAATGGCAGTACTGATTTGGACAGCCAATTATCGCTGCTACTCAAAAATCGCCAGGGGTTGTTGATCGGTGAAAGTCACGGTTCGGATCTGAACGGATTACGTTTTGTCAATGAGCAGATGGATGCATTGAAAGCGCATGGCGTATCCGTCATTGGTCTGGAGCATCTGCGCTCAGATTTGTCTCAACCGTTGATAGATAACTTCCTAGCAAGCGGAGATATGTCAGCTGAATTGGCGGCAATGATTAAGACCAAACATTTGGATCCTGCCTTATTTGAACAAGCCAGAATTAAGAGCATGAAAATCATTGCATTGGATGACAACAGCACGACACGCCCTGTCGTGGCAGGCACACAACATGGCCTGATGTATCGAGCCGGCGCAGCAAATAATGTGGCGGTTGAACGTTTGCAACAATTGCCTGTGGGAGAGAAGTTCGTTGCCATTTATGGTAACGCTCACCTGCAATCCCATGAAGGTATTGACCATTTTATACCCGGCATGACTCATCGTCTTGGCTTGCCCGCTCTCAAAGTGGATGCCAATAATCATTTTGTGGCTCAGGCAGATGATACTAGCCAGCGTAAGCGTTATGACGATGTAGCCAATGTGCCGCGCATTCAGTTAATACCACAAGCAAAGCTACTTTAATAACCGACTAATTACCAACCATTAACGGTGATAATATGGTATACGAATACGATAAGACGAACGATAGGAAAAGAAAACGCTCAACACAGTTGGCAGATTCTGAAGAGGAATTATTTATTCAGGTATTAGATTTGCCTCAAAGCAGTCAGAATAATCCGTCACGCGATGTTTTAAATATGGAAGACCAGCATGAAACACCAAAGGATTTTATTGACAGAACAGGTCGTGGGAAACTATTCCGTGCAATTCGTATGATGGCCTCGGACAAGCGGGAGCCAATCACGGAAAATCAAGTTATTGTGCCTCCGGATGGTGATCTGTTTACAGAATTAAAAGATAAACATCAAGATAGAGCTGATGAATATAAAAAACTAAAAAAATGGCCAGAATATGCTTTAATCAAGGCAACTGCCCCTACCGCTAATACCCCAATTGCCCAACATATCTCTGGTGATAATGTGTTAAGCGCCTATATCTCTACAGGTGATGCAAAAGGAGCCGCACAGAATACCGTAATGAACTGGAATGGGATTGGACCGGTTTCAGAAAGAAGGAAAAGACCAGAAAAAACATGGTCTCCAATCATAGAGATTGATGTAAGCAAATTGCCCGATACCACTAAAATCTTCGATTTAAATAAACCAGATAGTACTTTCTTTGATGCCATGAATAGCAATATTGCTCAAAACGCCTTTGCAGATAAAGAAGTGCTGATTTCACCAGAAATACCAGGCAATGCTATCGTACGCGTCATTAACGATCCGGAGGAGATAAAACAACTTGCTGATCTTAATCCAAGCCATTCTCCCATAGCGAAAAAAAGTGCTATCCCTGAAGAAAAAATCATCTTTGGTGAGAAAACATCTTCTTCTATATATGATAGCGATGCCACTATATCGTCAGAGTTACCTGTTTTTCAAAAACGCAAGAAACCGAGAAACATAAGAACGCGTACGGATAGTTAAGATGTGTAACGCAGAATTTCTGATTCTTTTCATAGGTGATAATATGCCAAAAAATAAATATAGTGATAATACCAATCATTCAAAAAGTAGAGAGAAAAAATTTTTAGCCCAACCGGAGAACTCTATTGAAGAGGATGAGGAAGAGATAGACAACGACACATTAGAACGGCAACTATCCTTACTGAATAAAGGAAACAAACAATTTATCGATTCCACCAAACGACGCTTTGGTAAGATAAATTTAGATCAGCCCAGCAAAGAGCTGAAAACTGTGCGTAACGCCTTCAATAAAATAGTCAAACAACCTGATGAAAAGCACGTATTGAAACTTGAAGAAGCTTTATCTCATTGGCAACAGTATGACCCCAATGAGTTTGCTAAACGCAGTGAACTGGTAAAAAACCTGCGTTCTGAGATGAGTAAGCTGATCTCACACCGTCAAGCTCAGAGAGCCAAATCTGCTGGGATCCTAGGTATCACAGTAGCACCTCAACATGTTAAGCAATTTAATCCAAAAGTATTGTTCGACGGGTTTGGGCGCGTAGTGGGCCTGAAAGAAGATATAACACAAGACGAAATTTCTAACCTTACTCATTCGAAAATCAAGTCATTAACCCAAACTAACTCTACTGCGGAGCGAGAAGCCCCCAAAACCGAAAGTGAAAGTATCATAGCTTTTGTTACTCGACTGGAAGAAGCAGCTACTCCTGAAACTAGACCCTTAATTGAGAGAGCTAAGGAACTTTGGTTCACTGGAAAGGTGACAGAAAAGACTATCAAAAAACTATTTGAAGATGCAGTCACTCAACTGCATGCATATCCAGAGCTACAATCTCTGGCACAGCAGTTACACACAGATGCCAGTAAAAAAAAGACTACCGGACAATATATCGATAGCCTGTTTGGTCGCCGTTTTGATTCCGAACTGGCACATGAAATGGTGAAAGCCCCTTCAGAAAATGCGAAGAAGACCTCCAGACAGACAGGACAATTTCTGATACAAGAATTTGAACAGTTTATGCATAAATTGTTTCCTAATACAGCCGACAGTGAACGGCATGATGACCGCATTACAGCTAAAATGGCCTCTTTTGCTAAAGACATTAAGAAGGATATTCGCCCCTGGTTTAGCCAAGTACCTGAATTAACCGCATTCCTGGATGAGCCAACCTTTGCTAACTTCAAGGCTATGATGACCAAGGTGAATGATGGATTTGATGTAATCAAAGTGCCATTTCTCGCAGTAAAAATGGCGATCAGTCAAGATATGGGAATGGGTCAGGCTTCGTGGAAAACAGAAGGTGATCGTTTCTATATGCAGGAGGTTACCAAGACCCGTTCAACCGGTACCCAGCTCACCGCAGGAACTGATCTTGCACACAAAGTTAAGCTGATCGAACAACAGACTGATGATTATGGTACTGCTCTGCCCTATCAGCCTGCGGGTGACAAATATGACAACTTCGGGTATGGCCGGAAGGTCGCTGCGGGCCGCATCCTGACTCCTGGACAAGAAACTGAATTCGAACGTAACGCTCTGGCACAAGGCCATTCTGTTGTGACAGGAGCATCTGGCTCAACCAATATCATGGTTCATCTCAATAACTATATTGCTAGTAAGGATCCCTCTTTCTCGGCAGATCAGGGATATCTTAATACTTTAGCGTTTCTGGTGTTTGACGGTGGTCACTCTGTCAACGAGAGTCTGGCCGTTTATAAAGCATTGCAAGTAAAAGGTGATGAACGTAAGCAGGTACTGCAAAGCTACACCGCCAATTATACGGACTTAATCGATATCGCAGGGGAAGCAAGCGAAAAATGGGTGAAACCAGCACTGGATAACGCCTTTAAGAAAACCCAGGAACTTTATCGGAAGATTAAAAAACATGAAACCTAAGTCATGAATATGCTAAACAAATATCATATCGAAATAAAACCTAAATCTGATAGATTCAATTAATGCTAAAACATTTATCGCCAAGGATATGAAAATTATTGAATATATTATAAATAACAGTTTCAATAAAAAACAATTGGAATTAATCACATCCTTAAAAACTCAAACCATTATTATAGCTGGAATATACAAATAATTACTTCAATTATTCCAGAGACAAAAAAATTATTTTCAACCATCCTAATTATTTATCAAAGAATAAATATCAATTATTAACAGAAGATTAAATTAGAATTAATAATATAGAACGCGAATACAGTAAAAAAACAAAATCAATCCCATATAACTTTTTTATCATAAATAGTTGGTATGAAATATGAAAAAATATGAAATGTTAACATTAAGGCGAGATCTCGAATCACTAGGTTATAAAAAAAAGAACAACCCATTCTTATGGGAACAAAATAAGGATACTGTTCATGAAAGTCTTTCCAATGAGTTCCCTAACAATCGAAGGAACCAGAACCATCTTAATGATTTAGCAGAGTATTGCTGGTTAGTTTATCGTAAAGCCCTTTTATCAAAGGGGCCTATGTTAATTGGTCGAGCTAATGATCTTTGGCAAGAAAAATGGCTTAAGCCACTTGGACTTGGTAAAGGAATAAATGAGAATTTATGGAACAAAAATGCCCACGGAAATATGCTGGTAATAGACAAATGGTCTGGTGTAATTAATGATTGTTGGGTGCTTGGTGGTATTCATAGACATGCAGATTTTCATCTAATGTCAACAGCAGCCCCTGCTAATTTATGGAATCACGAAGAGGGCTACCATGTAGTTACAGCGAGAGAAATATTAGGTCTTCTCAATTTTGGATATCAAAGAGAAAAACGAGGTGGACAAGTGATTTATACATGTAAGAATTATTCTTCCGCCGATAGAGCGAGTCTTCTTCCCTATAATGTTTTAATGAAAAAGGCAATAGGACAGGGACCTTCTTCAATTACAAAGCTTATTTCTGAACAAGTGACAGGTTTTAACGAGGAAATTAAAACGTTCGATTATTCTAGCTTAAAACATATATAGATAAGAGATTTATTGAATAAAATGAGCTTGTAAAAATAGATTGTGTTATTAACCCGAATTCTGGATAAGAAATTGACATGAAGCCTGTTCCAGGAGCAGTGTTTTGGTGCATGCCGAAACAGCTCCGGGGAGGAACAGGCTATGGACAACTTAGTTGAAATTTTCTGTGATGTCGATGATTTTTGCCGTTTTCATCCAGTACCGTCGCCGATTTAAACGTTGATGAATATAAAAAACAGTTAAGAGGGGAAAAAAGTGTCTATGTCAATGTGTACTCTGATGCCCTGAAAAGAGTCTATGAAGACCCATTATTAGGGCCTGAACATGTCGCCCATATCGCTATCCATGAGTTGTCTCATGGTGTCTTGCATACTCAAGAATAAGTATATTGGGGTTCTGTCCAGTCCAGGATTGCACGACTTAACTGATTTGCTCAGTATTTTGATGCCACCGGCAAATGAGCAAGATAAAACAGAGAAACAACGCCGTGCCACTGGCTCAAGAAAAGCGCTGGAAAATGCAGATTCATTTACCCTATCAGCACGATATTTGTATTACACCGCACAAGATCCCGATTTTTTGTTATCTCTCCACAAGGAGTACACCGAGTTCAATAACAAAAAAATTGATCGATTGATTATCAGTCCCCCCAAATGGACCAGAGCACAGTAATTCCATTAGCTAAACCGTATGGTTGCCGACCCCGCCGGGCACTATTCACGACCCGATGTAACCTGTCTTCTTTTAGATAAGACCCGACGTCTGCCCGCTATCATCAAAGAAACCGAATGGTGTGACAGCGAAGTTTGTACTGAGAAGGAAACGATCAATACACAGTAGAAGAAAGATCTGATGATATCAATACCAAGCAGAAACAAATAAAATAATTTTATAAATTCATTTTCAGCCGCGCAGTAGTCATTCAGTTACACCAGTCCCTGTAATACGCGGCTGAAATACGTTGGATCATACCACATCAGATACTTGTTTCTTAGTACCGTCTTCTTTAACGCCTGTTTTTTCATCCCGCCTCCCCTGTCCATTTGTATCTGACTAATTATAAAGAATTTATTAACCCATCCCATCATTTCAATCATCAGATAAATCGCTAAAACTAACCTGAGTCCTACCTGCTGTTCACTCAATATGGAGGCTTCATTAAGACGCCTATCATAAAAAATAATAAATAAATACTTATATATAATTAAACAAATTAATAATTTCCACTTACATTAATTAGTATTTTACATTAATTGACTTTGATTATAATTGACCAACTTGATTAATGTGATTTTAAGGTTATGGGTAATATTTAATTATCAATAGTAATCAATATAAATCAGATCAATGTGGTAGTGATTCAGTTAATGCTGATAATCATCCCCATTCATCCTTCCATTAATTTGGTAAATGCAGTGAAACAAAATTGTAAAAAACATATGACAACATTGTAGTTTTTATTTTTCATCTATAAATATAATCAACTAGGAGGATTATATGTCACATTCCGATTATGATATTGAAAATACCAATAGTAATGCACCCTATGCAAAAGGAGAAAATAACAGCATTTTATCTCCAATAGCAGAATCTTCATCCTGGAATCAACGACATCCTGATCAAGAAGAAACAGAACATGCTGTAGTCCAGGGAAAATATTGGGAATACCAACGTAATAGTAATGAAAATTGCAAAGATAATAAATGTAATAAGAATAGCGATGAGGTATTTGTCTCTCTATTGAAGGGTAATCAGAATTACCCAACCTGGATCACATCCGATATTAAATCAACGAGTCTATACATAGTTGAAAATCTATCTTCTTATCGTCAATATTCACCTGAATTCCAAAAATCTCTAAAAGAAAAGTTGAGCATAGTTTTTGACAACTATTCCGAAATAAAATATTCTGATTTACTGCATACAATAAATAACATCCTCAATCTTATTTTTATAAAAGATTACAAAAAGACAGATAGCGATGCAGCAATAAATACTCTACTGGCAAAGATGGAGATTCTTAACAAACTAAAAAATCTGCATAAAGATGAAGTCGCCACAGATAAAATCAAAATAGATGTATGGGACGAATTAGGTATCAACCCCGAAGAACCCCTACTGAAAATATATCGTGAGGCATTTTCTACAGGCGATATCGATGATGAAATCTATTCAGATGCACTGCTGACTTTTATGTCAGATGGCAATATAGAGTTAAGTGATAAAGAAAAGTCAGATTATAACCAACGAATTAAAGATAAAGAAGATCTTTTTAATTCGTATAAACAAGGCATTGAAAAGGTAACGAAGCTAATCACCTCAACTAATATTAATCCAGGCATACCCATTACTGACTCGGAAATTAATCAAGGTATTAATATTGGCGATGATATATTATTAGCCCAATTAGCCAAAGAAGAGATAACACTAAAAAACCAAAATCGCACCGAATATAGCCAGAAAGATATTTTTGAACTGCAAACACTACAAGCAGCTAAATATCATTTATTAGTTTTATCTTCATTAGGCGCCCTGCTTTATCAAATTGCACCTAAAGTAGGAAAAATGACTAAAGGTCATGGTGATTATCGCGATATTATTTTCGCCCAAAATCAGGCCAAGTTATTATTTAAAAAACATAATATTCAATATGATACTGATCATGTTCTTACCCAGGAATCAAAACATATTGATATGGAAGGCTGTATTATTTTAACAGCAGCAATCATTTATCGAATGAGAAAAGAAAATGCTAATGTGGAACAGGCATTTAATTACTCCACATTAGAAACAATAAAATTATTTGAAAATGACAAGATAAAACTTACCCCTTTCAATAAAAAAAATGTAAAGCCGGCAGGATACTTTTCTTTTATCGATTTCAAAAAGAGAGATAAATTTGATTCACAATACAATTTTAATGAGCAATTTAATGTTTATAAAAACAAATACAGTCATTATGAATCCATTTCACTCAGTAAATTAATATTCTCATCTCCTGCTGCGCAATTAACTGTCGAAGAAATTGTTAACCCACCAGAAGAAGCTTTTCTCTATTCAGTCGAACAGAGTATGGGAAATGTCGCCATGATAAAAATGTATCAAGGTAATTGGCTGGTTGTCTCAACAATACAAGGAGGAATAAAAGCAAAAAAATATACCCAACAGCAGGTTGATAGCCATCCCACCTTACGTGCCATGTCTAGACCCCATGCCTTATTTTTAACTGAGCTAAAAATGGAGATAGGCATGGGCATATTAATGCCAAATATGATGGTCAATACCGGGAAAAGGCTTTTTCCGATTGGCTATGAGCGTTCTAACACGCTGATTGGCTTTTCAGAAACAAGCAGATATAAGCATTCTTACGATGCATTTTGGAATGATTATTATGGTATAACGTCAGGAATGAATGTAGGAATTAGTTTCACCGGTTCACCTAAATTTAATTTTTATAAAGAAGATAACTTACTTTCTGTTACCGCAACAATAATACAGCAAGGTTTAAACGATATTGCAATAAAAAGTAAACAAGCGCTGGATATTACCTCTGGGTGGCATATAGCAGCAACTATTCTTATTCCTTTCTACAATGTTATCTATAAATCAACAACCGATAGTGAATATCAATTAACGGGAGAAGATATTGGTTCAATTATCTTTGATACAGCAAATGTGCTGTTAGTTGTTGCCACCTTAGGCATGTCACTGACTGAATCAATGGCTGCAAAAGTAACACAAACCACATTGCGCCTCAGACAAGCCGGCCTGTCCGGGAGAGCGTTAATTCAAGCAGTCATCAGAACATTACCAGAACATGGCATAATCACCCTACGTCAATCTTCCAGCATTCTGCTCGGTGGATTAATCGATTTAATCGAACCTTTACCAATCAGATCAACACTGACCTTAACTTACCGGGGAGTAATCAGCGCAGTAGGGGCAATGAGAAATAGTATTAAACTTGAGAAAAGTTTCGCTGATATTTTTGGCAAAAGCGTTAAAGGATTAGGTAAACTTAAAGATGAATGGAAAATCAGTCATCTTCCACTCGACGGAATAGCATCTCATTCAAATGAAGGAATATATAAAGGGATCTATTCAATACGCCCTGCTAATGTAGAAGCAGCCGCAAAACAAAACTACTATATAAAGGAATCTGGCGCTAATTATCAAGTCAAATGGGATGAAGCAAATCATACTTGGCGTGTCGTCAACCCTGCCTACCCCGAACAATTTAGTTACTGGCCTGCGGTTAAATTAGATAAAAATGGGCATTGGATTACTCATGCCGATGTATCTAATAAATTTCTTATTCTGGAGCAAAGTAAAAGAATAACTCAGGAACTTGAGGCAGCACACAGTAATATTAATAACGATAAGATATTGGATGCATTTATTCATATCAATACCGCATTCAAAAATTGTGAAAAATATGATATCGATAAACTCTCAGATATTACTGACACATTAACACATTTTTTCGAAAAATCGCTAAAACTTGGAGATAAGACAGTTCTACTCAGCACAGAGATAGTAGATATCCAGCAGGCTTGGATCCGTAAAGTTATCTTACCATTACAAAACAATCCGAGTATTTCGATTGAAAAAATTAATGCTATCAAAACCGAACTTCCTTATTTACTAAAAGAAATATTTTCCTTCGAAAATCAAATACCCAACCAAGCAGAGATAAATAGAATTGCCCTTGCCATCGAGGAAATACCGTTCACATCGATGCCAAAATATACTTCGGGCAATATCTCAAAAACGGCTCAATATACATCAATAGAGAGTAACCGTGTTGATATTCCTCCTGTGGGGATCACAATAACAGGTAATCAACTATTTATTAATCAAGTCACTCATGCACTAAACGAAATAGACCAAATACCCTCTGGAAATATTGTTATTCAAGAACTTGAAAAACAGGGTTTAAATATACAGCCTCCAACAATGAGTGCCATTGTACGCGAAAAAGATGGGCAATTTTATGCCAGAAACAGCACCGGTAGCAGTATCGCCTTTGATCCAGATAATCATCTGATTGGTATGGAAGAAAAAATTACCGAGGAACCTTGGCGTTCTCGTGAACCTGCGATTGCTTTATATCATGAGATGCTACATATCTATTATAATCGTTACCCAACATGGTTTACTTCTATCGATAATAAAATGATTGATAAGAAAATCAGTGGTGGTTTTTCTACACTGGAAGAATCACGTATTGTGGGAACAAAATATTACGTTAACGATGAAAATACGTTATTTGATTTCAGTAATTCTGATTATTTATTGGAGAATAATTCAGCCCTGTTAACGGAAAATAGATTCAGAGCAGAACATGCCATATTTAAAGGCAAAAATGAATACATTATCCGACCTTATTCTGGCAAGGGCGATAATCAAATTCCGCTGACAAACATCAAAATAAACATAAATGAATCACACCGAAATGTCATGGGCGTTGGTGATGGAAAACCTGAAAAAATGCCCGATGAGTCGGCAACTGATTACCGAAACAGAGTGAGAGAATGGAGGAAAGCCAATAAGAAACCAGAAACAGATATTGGAACGGGTGATATTAGAAAAACAAAAGCGGCAACCAGGATTAAACATTTACAAAAAAGCTATCCTCAATTAGAGCCACAAAGAATTGAGTTGGGTGGTGCATTCCAATTATGGACAGTACCGAATGAGCCTACCAATAAATTGATGCTAAGTTCACACGGATATTTTTTCTCTGATAGTGCAGCGACACAAGTCCCGGCAGGGAAAACGATCCAGTTTCTTGGCCCCCACAATAAGACATTATTGGAAGCACCAGAAAACCCATTGAATTCTCCCTTTGATGTTACATTGGGTAATAGCGGCTTGACGGTACAACCTTATGCAACAATTAAAGCAGGCAACACAGCAAGTCTGGCTAATGTAAAAATAGGCGATAAAACTTTTACCGTAAACGATATTCAAAATATGGCTGCCAATGATGTTGAAAACTATCTGCTTGCTACCGGAGTAGAAGCTAATAGATCAAATCATGGCAAGGTAAGAAATTATGGTATCAAATATTACGAAAGAATGCCTGATGAAGAAGTTAAGGCGGCAATATGGAAAAACAGAGCAAACGATACGGCAATCATTAAATATGATGCACTCGTGGTTAGCCCTGAAGCAGGAAACCGTAAAAAACTGTCTGATATTTTTGCCCTGATGAAAACAGACGAAAGGATGGCAAAGTATGACGAAATAACCTTTGTCGCCTGTCGTGAAGAGCTTAATAGAATGAACATGAAATCAGTACATGACACCGGCCTTGGCGGCGGTTATGAACCCAAGCTGGAACCAACGGTTACTATGTCACGCCGGCGACGAGAGGCGGCACTCACTCCCGATGGCGCAATAATCTATTCTGTTATTACGGTAAATTTGCACCATAATCTCACAACAGAAAAAATCGTCGGTATAGCACCTTTCTTATTTATAGATAATTAAAACGTACCTTTATATCATCTGAAATACCAAACTAAGGCGGGGAGCCCCTCCCCACCTTATTTATACCAAATAGACAATATTACCGGTTTACCTACCAGCAGACTGATATGTCACTGACATCTCTTTTCTAAAGGACTCATATACAACCCTAAAGAACCTTAAACACCTTTATGAGACTCATATGACGCTCTTAAAATCTCCCCTGCATATCAAGTTTTGGTAAAATAAGAGGTATAATAAAATCCCTTAACTAGAAAATCCAAATTTAGGAGGTGTGTTTGTGGCTCTAATGCTTTATACCGAATCAGAGTTACTGGCAGAACTTGGGCACCGCCTTCGGGAGCACCGACTGCGACGTAACATGCTCCAGACAGAGCTAGCGCACAGGAGCGGTATTTCTGTCTCTGCGCTCAAAAAACTTGAAGGCAGCGGACAGGGCACGCTTGAGAATTTTATGAAGGTTGTCTTTGCCCTACGGCTGGAGAACGAAGTGAAGTCCCTGTTTGTGCCACAACAAATCAGCATTGCACAGCTCGAAGCCATGAAGAAACCGGTTCGCCAGCGCGCCCGGCGAACCCTTCGCCCGGCCCGGAAACTCTCCTACAATGTCCGCGCGCATCAATCAGGAGGATCAAAAAAATGACGGTACGAAACTTTCAATATCGGTCACTGAGCCGGCTACAGGTGATCTACAGCGGTTGGGGAGAACAGTGGGTGCTGGGCCATCTGGCCGAAAGTACCGTGCGTGGACGTTATTTATTTGAGTACACCCATGACGCTCTTGAGAGTGGCATCGAATTCTCACCCTTGAAACTGCCGCTTTCCACAGAGACTTACACGAATTTTGAGCATTTTCAGGACTGGCTCCCTGGCTTCATCTCAGATTCTCTACCGGATGGGTGGGGACGGCTGCTTATGGACCGGTTCCTTCGCCGTAATCATGTCGATCCTGGCCGGATTTCAGTCCTGGAACGTCTGGCCTTGCTAGGCGATAACACGATGGGAGCACTGACCTACCAACCTGT
Source organism: Photorhabdus temperata (assembly GCF_025384845.1). Lineage (NCBI taxonomy): Bacteria > Pseudomonadati > Pseudomonadota > Gammaproteobacteria > Enterobacterales > Morganellaceae > Photorhabdus > Photorhabdus temperata. The sequence goes on from NZ_JAJAFX010000008.1 coordinate 100,391, forward strand.
TCTGCCTTTACCGGACGACCAGGAAGACAAATATAGCATTCTGAGCTTGACCGGACTGGCTCAACAGATCCGTCAAGAAGTCACTGGTCAGGATTCGGAAGCACTGCAAGAACTTTTCCTGCTGGGCGGCTCGCCCCACGGGGCCAGGCCAAAAGCACAGGTAGAATATAATCCATCCACCGGCCAGATGAGAACGACTGCGTTCCCAGGGAGTGAACCCTGGCTGGTCAAATTCCCCGCAGCAGAAGAAAACCCTTGGGTCTGTGCCCTTGAGGAGGTATATGCCTGTATGGCCAGAATGGCGAACATTGATTTCCCCGCAAGCCGCTACTTCCGTCTTGAAGGGGAACTCGCTGCCTTCGGTGTCCGACGATTCGATCGTGAGAATGGAATGCGAGTACCGGTACTGAGTATGGCCGGCGCTCTGCATGCCGATTTCCGGTTACCCTGTATGGATTACACAGATATCCTACGGGCGACTGGGTTCATCACACGCTCTGTTGTTGAGAGAGAAATCCAAGCCCAGCGTATGGTGTTCAACGTGTTGATGTATAACCGCGACGATCATGTGAAAAACTTCGCCTTCATTCTGAATGAAAACGATGAGTGGGTAGTATCCCCCGCCTATGATCTGACCTTTGCGGACGGACCCGGCGGACAACATCAGACCGCAGTGGGTGGTCACGGTTCGGATATCACCCGCACCATGTTACTGAAGGTTGCCAACAATGCGGGCATCGCGCAGGACAGAATGAACAACATTATTAATGAAGTAGCAGATGTCGTCGCCGACTTCGCTCATACTGCACAGGATGTGACTGATGATATTCCCACTGATGAACTTCATCAGGTCACGAACTGTATTAACCGTAATCTATCTTATCTCAAACGGTAAATGAAAGCCCTTGGTAGATCCCCCTTATCAGGCTGATAGACGACAAAAAATATGCTGTCATGACTCACGAACTAGCCAGTATATCTGTTCATGCTTTGGGTGCTGAATTTTGCGATGCATCGCAATACCGCAATCAGGTAAAGGCGGCACTCAATTTCTTCTTTGACGGTATTTAGTCGGATAAACGCAAGCTGTTGCCAGACTGCGCTTATCCGACCAACTCCCTTGCGAGACGATGTTAGCCGGAAATCTTGCTGGCTTGGAAGTATAATGGATATGTTGACATATGCTAGATGCAGGCATATATTGTGCACATATGTTAAACAAAAGGAGGTTCACATGCGTACCGTAGCGATATTTAAAAACGGTAATAACCGGGCAATAAGACTCCCAAAAGATATGGATTTTGATGGTATCGCCGAATTAGAAATTTCCCGTATCGGGGACTCCATTATTCTGAAACCAATAAAACCCACATGGGATTCTTTTCTGTCACAGGAAAAAGCTGATAATAATTTTTTAGAATCACGCCCTGATATTATCGAAGAAGGTCGCGTGAAATTATGAAAAATATTTATATGCTGGATACCAATATCTGCTCTTTCATTATGAGAGAGCAGCCAGCGAATGTTCTCCATAAATTACAACAATGTGTTTTGTACAGACATGAAATTGTTATCTCAGCAATTACCTATGCGGAAATGAAATTTGGAGCTATTGGCAAAAAAGCTTCTCCGAAACATACCATACTCGTTGAAGCATTCTGTCAACGCCTTGATGCCATCCTGCCATGGGATAAAGCCGCCGTAGATGCTACAACCGATATTAAAAACACGCTGACCACAGCAGGAACACCGATCGGCGCTAATGATACAGCTATCGCAGGACATGCACTAGCGTGTGGAGCAATCCTGGTGACAAATAATACCCGCGAGTTTAAGCGTGTGGATGGCTTAATTATCGAAGATTGGGTAAACTGCCCCTAAATAACGTAAAAAGCATCACGGCTGGCTTATTAAGCACACCTATAAACCAGCCATATCTACAATTTTCTATTTACTATTAAATTACAATCCTAAATCAGATAATCCGGGATGATCATCAGGACGGCGGCCTAAAGGCCAATGAAATTTTCGTTCAGACTCTTTTATCGGCAGATCATTAATACAAGCATAGCGGTTGAACATCAAGCCGTCTTCGTTAAATTCCCAGTTCTCATTACCATATGAGCGAAACCAATTACCAGAATCATCGCACCACTCATAAGCATAACGAACCGCTATTCTATTATCAGTAAAAGCCCACAATTCTTTAATAAGCCGGTATTCGTGCTCTTTCTCCCATTTTCTGGCTAAGAAATCCTGAGCCTCTTTGCGGCTATACACGAATTCAGCGCGATTACGCCAATGAGTATCCAATGAATAAGCCAATGAAACCTTTGCAGGGTCACGGCTGTTCCATCCATCTTCGGCCAAGCGAATTTTTTGAATAGCCGTTTCCCGGGTAAATGGCGGTACCGGATGGCGAATTTCTTTTGTATCAGACATATTTTGTCTCCTAATTAATTATAATTAAATTTTCCATTAACTCACATTGTATTTATTCAATAATGCCTTAGCGATATTCATTGCTTCCAAAGCATAATTTCTGTCATTCATTATATGGGCAGTTGTAATAGCGCCTTCTATCAGAATCAAAAATTTCCTGGCTAAATCTACCGATGAGTCCGGCGATATTTCCTCACAAATAGAAAGAACGTAAGTAAATACTTTCTCTTTATGCTCCTTAGCAATAATTCTTACCGGATCAACAGGATCAAGCCGTTCACCGGATGTATTGATAAACGCACATCCTCTGAAATCATCACTTTCGAACCATGTTTGTAATACCAGAAAAATATTCAGCAATTTCTCTTCTGGTTTCTTATATTCAGCTATTGATGAAGTAAACCACCCCATCCATCGTTCATCTCGTCGGCGAAGAACTTCTTCAACCAACCCATCTTTGGTGCCGAAATAACGATAAATTGTCTTACGTGAAGAACCGGTTGTACGCGTTATCAGATCGATACCTGTCGCCGCAATCCCCCTGGTGTAAATTAATTCATCTACAGCATCCAACATGTTTTCCCTGATGTTTGACGCTTTCTCACCTTCCATGTTTTTCATGGTAGAACGATCATTCTCCATAGTCAACCTCTTAACTAAAAAAACAGAATAAATTTGTTATCCTTATGATTTAAAAAGTAATTTTAATAATAATCACATTTATCATAAAGTGACCCATTTTCACAAAAGAACTATCTTAAATAGTCTACAGTGCATTATGATACCAAAATCATAGTGTAAAATAATTTACGAAACAGATTGGATGTTTTTAACTTTTCAGAAGGGGAGTTAATTGTATTTAATCGAAAAATCATCAACCATTAATAGAGAGTTGAGAAGAAATCCGCATGTAAAAGAATATTATCCGAACAGATAGGTATTAAAGGGCGAATATCCGCCCTTCTATCAACCACCAGCCAATTTAACTGTCATCCCTTTGGCTTCAAGCAAGTGTTTCAATAAATCCCTTTTATCGCCCTGAATTTCTATTTCACCATCTTTTACTGAACCACCGCAGCCACATTTTTTCTTCAATTCAGCCGCCAACTTGACCAGCGTCTGATCATCAGCGTCAATTCCGGTAATAACGCAAACGCCCTTTCCTTTACGACCACTGGTTTGGCGCTGGATTCGAACAATACCATCCCCTTTCGGACGCTGAGGTTTAGCGGTTTCTTCCTGAATCCGTCCGCCGTCTGTGGAATAGACCAGCCGCGAATTATTATCTTGCATTAATAACTCCTGCAATAGATTGGTTAATCTGACGCAAGGCTGCCGCCGGATCCGCTGCACGAGTAATCGGACGCCCGATAACCATATAATCAACACCAGCCAGTACCGCCTGTTCCGGCGTCATAATACGACGCTGATCACCGGCTTCACTGCCTGCCGGACGAATCCCCGGCGTTACCAGTCGGAAATCCTGACCACAAGCGTTTTTCAGTTGCTGAGCCTCATGCGCAGAACAAACCACACCATCCAATCCACACTCCTGCGTGAGTTTTGCCAGCCTTTCAGCCTGCTGCGCCGGCGTAATATCAATACCGATACCTTGCAGATCCGATTGTTCCATGCTGGTTAATACCGTGACGGCAATTAATAACGGCGCAGCATGACCATAAGGCAACAGCGCTTCTTTCGCCGCCGCCATCATTCTGGCGCCACCGCTGGCATGAACGTTTACCATCCAAACTCCCATCTCAGCCGCAGCAGCTACCGCCCTGGCGGTGGTATTGGGAATATCATGGAATTTCAAATCCAGAAATACTTCAAAGCCACGCTGGTGCAACGATTTAACAAACTGAGGACCATTGAGGGTAAACATCTCTTTACCCACTTTCAGGCGGCAATCCTGTGGATCAATTTTGTCGGCAAAAGCCAAGGCAGCATCCTGATTGTCGTAATCTAAAGCAACAATTACAGGCGAGCTAATCTGTTTACCGAATGATGTTAAGGTATGCGATGTCATTTTTTAACCTTTTTGACCAACAAAGAAATATTACTGTGATATTGTCACTGACCATCCAACCCACGGATGGGTTTAATCGAATCCCATGAGCGGCATGATGGGCAGTGCCAATAAAGTGAATGAGAAGTAAAGCCGCATTTATGGCAGCGATAATTAGGTTTGGTACGAATTTGTTCACCCACCATGTCCCGCAGCAAAATAATACTTTCTTTCGCCCGGCCTTCTTCCGCTTCCGCCAAATGGTAATCCATCAGGCGATAAAACAGGCGCATCGTCGGATGGCGTTCTAATTGATGATTGATATAGATCTGCGCGACTTCATGGCCCTCTTTCTGCTCGATAATATCAGCCAGTAAAAGTTCGGCAGCTGCTCCACTATCCTCTTCGACACAACGTTTGAGGAATTTTTCCCATTCATCAATCTGATTCAGATGCTGGTAACATTCCTGGAGAATAGGTAATACCTCACTGACCAACTCTTTATCCTGCTCAAGAACAGATTTTAAAGAACCTGCCGCTTTGGTGTATTCCTGTTGGACCATAAACAGGCGTCCCAACATAATAGAAACCCTGGCGCAATTTTTATCTGCCTGGACAGCTTTATTGAGATAGCCAATAGCCTCATCAAGATCATCACCGCCCATTTCCTGCAAGGCCAGTTCGCAATAAAAATGCGCAATTTTTTCCCGTAAATCATGTTTGCCGGACTTAACTAATTTTTCAGCGATATCAATGGCTTTTTTCCAATCACTGGTTGCCTGGTAAAGCGTAAGCAGTGATTGAAACGCATTTTGCCGAAAGTCTTTTTCATTCACCAGCTGAACAAACATATTTTCAGCACGATCATATAAACCCGCAGACATATAGTCGCGGCCTAATTGTTGCGTCGCCAGTAAGCGCTGTTCAAATGTCAGAGAAGCGCTTTCCATGAGAGATTGGTGAATACGGATAGCCCGTTCCACTTCCCCCCTGGAACGGAACAGATTCCCCAAAGTCAGATGCGCTTCAAAAGCGGAACTGTCCTCTTTAAGCATCTCAAGAAACAGATCCACCGCTTTATCTTGCTGGTTCGAAAGGAGAAAGTTAACCCCGGCAACATATTCCCGCGACAAGCGATCAGCATTTTGTTGTTTATCTTGTTGAGCACTTCTGCGCCCCATATACCAGCCATAAGCAGCGGCCACAGGAAGCAACAGAAACAACAGCTCTAACATGGGAATTTATTCCTTGCTAAATACAGGCGGTGAATGAGTAACCGGAGGTTCAGCAGGTTGCTCCAGTTGTGCTTCCAGTCGCTTAATCTTGCGTTCAGCTCTTCCCAATGATAAACGAGTACGAAGATAGAATAATCCACAGATAACCCAGCCTAACACGAAACCGCTAGCGAACAATACAGCCAAAAGCGTAGATACAGAGTAATTCCCTTTAGCAATCAGATAGTTAAAAGTAACAATCTGATCGTTATTTGCGCCAAGAGTTACAGAGATGACAAAAATCACCAATACCAGTAATAAAATCAGAAAATATTTCACATTTTTTCCTGTTATCTATTGTTGCTTGGGTATTATGCCAAATAACAGACATAACGGCCCATTAAATTAGCATTTCCAGTCTGGGCAAAGGAAGCAATTTATCATGATAAATGCTTCTTTCAGCTTTTTTGCGATATCTTCCCACTAACTAAGTGTAAATAAGAAGCAATTACCTATCTAAATCCTTTTGGAAGTTAATCAACCGCCATTCCAATACAGTATCTTAAGCCACTGACGCTCTCCCATAGGTTGCCATTGCCATCCTGCTATCAACACGACAACAGGTGGCAACAATAAAATCATGGTCGCTATAACTATAGGTCTGATAAATTGATTCATATCCGCTACCAAATTATTCCTATATGCATTTTAAAAATCTGTCTATAGTTTAACACGTTGATGTTATATCTATTACTTATATACGATTATTTGAAGATTTTTCACAGATAATTGGTTGTAAATATGGCAGAATACATGTGCGTTATAATCAGAGAAAATTTCTTGTGCAGTTTCAGCTGATTTCCCAGACCGATATTATTTTTTACAATCCATTCTTATAACGAGTCTGAATCGACATATGAACAATAAGATGCAATTAAGACAGATAGCTGAGGCTAAATTACCTACCCCATGGGGCGACTTTTTGATGATCGGCTTTGAAGAAATCGCCACGGGTCGAGATCATGTTGCATTGGTATATGGCACTATTTCTAATAATGAACCTGTTCTCTCCAGGATCCATTCAGAATGTCTGACGGGTGATGCCCTGTTCAGCCTGCGTTGTGACTGCGGCTTTCAACTTGAAGCAGCTCTGGCTCAAATTGCTAAGGAAGGACGGGGGATATTACTTTACCACCGGCAAGAAGGCCGTAATATTGGCCTGCTAAACAAAATTCGTGCTTATGCACTACAGGATAAGGGCGCGGATACGGTAGAAGCTAATCATCAGTTAGGTTTTGCCGCCGATGAACGTGATTTTACCTTATGTGCAGACATGTATAAATTGCTGGGCGTTAATGCTATTCGTCTGCTGACAAACAATCCTAAAAAAGTGGAAATTATGACCGAAGCAGGTATTAACATTGTGGAGCGGGTTCCGTTAATTACCGGCCGCAACGCTAAAAATGCTTATTATCTAGATACCAAAGCCAGAAAAATGGGGCATTTTCTGCCGGAAGAGCCTTAATTTCTACTTATTTTAGCTGACAAAGATGGCGCCAATGCTGGCGCCATCTGTATGGAATGTAAAAATCATTTCAACATATGGCGGATGACATAATGCAAAATACCGCCGTGGTGGAAATAATCCAATTCAGTTCCAGTATCAATACGACACCGGGCCTCAACGACCACCTTGCACCCATCAGCATAAGTCATTTCTACCGGTACGATCTGACCAGGCTTAAGGTTATTCATCCCCGCAATATCAATCGTCTCATCACCGCTCAGATTCAGCGTCTTACGATTTACTCCCTGAGGGAATTCCAGTGGTAATACACCCATACCAATCAGGTTAGAACGGTGAATACGTTCAAATGATTCCGCAATCACCACCCGAACCCCCAACAACCGGGTTCCTTTCGCGGCCCAATCGCGACTCGAACCAGAACCATATTCTTTGCCGGCAATTACAGCCAATGGTGTTTTTTCTTCCTGATAGCGCATGGCCGCATCATAAATCGCTAATTGTGTCTGTGATGGAATATGGCGGGTATATCCCCCTTCTACACCCGCAATCATTTCATTACGGATACGAATATTGGCGAACGTCCCGCGCATCATCACTTCATGGTTACCACGCCTTGAGCCATAAGAGTTAAAATCCTTCGGATCAACGCCATGTTCCTGAAGATAACGCCCTGCCGGACTGTCAGCTTTGATATTTCCCGCGGGGGAAATATGGTCTGTGGTGACAGAATCACCAAGAATAGCCAGTATATTCGCGCCGTGAATATCAATTATAGCCTCCGGCTCCGCTGTCATCTCACTAAAGAATGGCGGGTGGCGAATGTAAGTAGAGTCAGGTTGGAAGTCATAAGTTACAGAACTGACGACATCCAGCGATTGCCATGTTTCATCACCATCAAATACTTCGGCGTACTCTTTGTGGAACATGCCAACCTTAACTTTATCAACCGCTTCAGCAATTTCTTTCCGGTCAGGCCATATGTCTTTCAAATAGATATCATTGCCTTGCTGATCCTGACCAATAGAATCTTTAGTCAGATCCTTTTTCATGCTGCCGGATAAGGCATATGCCACAACTAATGGTGGTGATGCCAGCCAGTTAGTCTTTATCAGCGGATGGATCCGGCCTTCAAAGTTCCGGTTGCCAGACAGGACCGCACCGACGGTAAGATCGGCTTGTTTAATCGCAGTTTCAATAGGTTCAGGCAATGGCCCGGAGTTACCAATGCAAGTTGTACAGCCGTAACCCACCAGATTGAAACCAAGTTTCTCCAGATATGGCGTAAAGCCAGCAATCTCAAGATAATCCGTCACAACTTTCGAGCCGGGCGCCAGTGAGGTTTTTACCCACGGCTGGCGTTTAAGCCCTTTCTCAACCGCTTTTTTCGCCAGTAAACCCGCGGCCATCATCACACTTGGGTTAGATGTGTTGGTACAGGAGGTAATCGCAGCAATGACAACCGCACCATCTTCTAACTCATAGACCTGGTTATCCAGATTAACAGGGGCTGAGGCGACTTTTCCTTGCGCTTTATTCATCTCCAGATCAATAGCTGACTGAAATGCCTGTGGTACCCGCGCTAAAGCAACCCTGTCTTGTGGACGTTTCGGCCCGGCTAGGCTGGCTTCCACCGTAGACATATCCAGTTCCAGACTGTTGGTAAATACCGGCTCATCACCCAGATTTCGCCATAGCCCCTGGATCTTACAATATGTTTCAACCAGAGCAATCTGCTGTTCTGCGCGCCCGGTTAACCGCATATAACTCAGCGTAATATCATCTACTGGGAAGAAACCACACGTTGCACCATATTCCGGTGACATATTGGCAATGGTTGCCCTGTCTGCCAACGGCAAGTCAGCTAACCCATCACCATAAAATTCAACAAATTTCCCCACCACACCCTGTTTACGCAGCATCTGTGTCACTGTCAGCACAAGATCTGTGGCAGTAATCCCTTCGCGTAACTTTCCGGTGAGTTTAAAACCCACCACATCAGGGATAAGCATGGAAACAGGTTGTCCTAACATAGCCGCTTCCGCTTCGATACCACCAACCCCCCATCCCAAAATACCAAGGCCATTGATCATAGTAGTGTGAGAATCCGTACCAACCAGGGTATCAGGATAAGCCAACTCCCGCCCGTTATGCGTTTCATGCCAAACCGTTTTACCCAGGTATTCCAAGTTGACCTGATGGCAAATCCCGGTTCCCGGCGGTACGACGCGAAAACGGTTAAATGCTTGTTGCCCCCAACGCAGAAACAGGTAACGTTCATAGTTACGTTCCATTTCTAATTGAACATTTTGTTCAAAGGCGTTTTCTGTGCCAAATTTATCCACCATAACGGAATGGTCAATGACCAGATCAACAGGTGACAATGGATTAACCTGTTCAACATCACCACCAAGACGCTGAACTGCATCCCTCATCGCCGCTAAATCAACGACAGCCGGAACTCCCGTAAAATCCTGCATTAATACACGAGCCGGTCGGTAAGCAATTTCCCGGTCTGCATGACCGCTATTTTGCCAATCAACAATCGCTTTTAAATCGTCATCAACAACAGAGTTGCCATCAATATTGCGCAGGAGATTTTCCAGAAGAACTTTCATTGATTTAGGCAAGCGGGAAATATCACCTAAATGTTTAGCAACCAGTGGCAAGCTGTAATAATCATACTCTTTACTTGCAGCGGAAAGTGTTGAAACACAAACCTTTTTCAAATCAAACGACATAACTCCTCCTTCTTATTATGCTGGCATCACTCAGAGCCATCTTATGATAATGGCACAAGTTAAACATAACATATAAGCAAATAATTGTTTTTTATTACCACACAATTTGTCAATTCAGATTGTCCATCAGAATTTCTGTAATAAATTTTGATGATTTAGTGGGGTAAACAATTGAATGACAATCAGCTAGAATTAGTTCGCCAACAATTAAATTGGACTCTAATTATTAATTAAAAGAATAAGGACAAAATTATGGATATAAGAAACTCAATTACAAATCACCAGGTTCATATCGAGAAGATCAATGAAGCCAATAAGTTCTTCCACATTGATGGCGCTTATTTTAATATAGAAAATACAAACACATACAAAGAAAAAGATGGTTTAGTTCAATTCATTATCGCAACACAATTATCTGATCAAAAAGATGTTCAGGAAAAAACGAATAGTTTAAGTCAAACATTAATTGCACTTTCCTCCATCGCAACTAATTATGTCAATAAACATGCAGAAAAGCATGGAGAGAAATATAAGACAGATATGGCATTCTGGACTCAAGTTGTCAATAAACTCCCTTTAATGGGTACCACCAAAGTCGAATCCAAAAACTACACAGACTCATTGACGGGTCTAAGTATCTCAAAAAGTTTTCTTCATTTTATCATGAATGTTGTTGTATTCGAAAATACAGATATGCTGGCAAACTTCGCTGACTTTCTTACCAAACAAGGAGAAACGATTCGTTTAGGCATACGGAAAAATAAAGGTTTTTATTCTACTATGACACTGACAGTTGCCATAGATACCTTGGTTGTCGGAGAAAAAACGGTATATATTCCAAAACTGAAACTCTATAGAATTAATTTCGATAGTAATAATTCAAACTTTTTATCAAGTTGTGCTTCTAATGAGAATGTTAATATTGATTTTGAATACTCATCCTTAATATCGGTCTTAGACTACGAAGCGCTCGAACATCCTGATCTTAAGGCCAGTTTTGATAATTTCATTAATAAGCACAGAAAAATATCAATAGAAGATTCCGATGATTTCTTCAGTGGTGAGTTTGATCCAACCTGATAAGTAAAATCCGGGAGATAATGGAAGTCATTATCTCCCTTATTATTTTATTATATGATTGGCAATTTGATATCTTTGAACATGATTTCGATATCTTCATTTGAGCGCAAAGCAACCGCCTGATCAATAACATCACGCGTCAGGTGGGGTGCGAAACGCCACATAAAATCATACATATAGCTGCGCAAGAAACTACTGCGCCGAAAACCTATCTTAGTTGTGCTGTAGCTGAATTTATCTCGCATATCAATGCAAATAAGATCTTTATCCTGCACCGGATCAACCGCCATGCTGGCAATAACCCCAACACCCAAACCCAACCGGACATAAGTTTTAATGACATCAGCATCAGTGGCAGTAAAAACAATTTTAGGTTTTAAGCCCACTTTATCGAATGCAACATCCAATTCAGAACGACCGGTAAAACCAAAGGTATAAGTAACCAGTTGATATTCTGCCAATTCTTCAATTGAAACATTCTCTTTACCCGCCAGCGGATGATCCTGTGTCACCACTAACGTTCTGTTCCAATGGTAGCAAGGCAACATTATCAAATCTTCGTATAAATGCAGCGCTTCAGTGGCAATAGCAAAATCAGCATTACCTTTACTCACAGCTTCAGCAATTTGCGTTGGCGACCCCTGGTGCATATGCAAAGAGACCTGCGGATAACGCTCAATAAATCCTTTAATCACAGGAGGTAATGCATAACGGGCCTGTGTATGGGTAGTGGCGATATATAGCGAACCACGATTCGGATAAGTATGTTCACTGGCAACTGACCGTATTGCATCAATTTTAGACAATACTTCACGAGAAATTCGGACAACCTCTTCACCTGCGGGAGTAACATGCGTCAGGTGTTTACCACTGCGGGAAAAAATCTGAATACCTAATTCATCTTCAAGCATCCTGACTTGCTTACTGATCCCTGGTTGAGATGTATACAATCCTTCCGCCGTAGATGAGACATTAAGGTTGTGGTTTACCACCTCTACGATATAACGAAGTTGCTGCAATTTCATATAAGCACCATCCCAAAATAAACGCTGTGAACAATTATGACTTAAAATCTGGCCTGATATTGCTGTTTGCTATTTATTATAACTAATAGAAATAATAATGTTTTCTCATATAACCACTATAACACGATTATATATTTATATAACGAATAATTGAAAAATCATAACGAAGGTTATAGCTGAATTTCAATTCATATATTTTAAAATTTTGTTGATAGATGAAAAAAGCCAACCTATAAGGTTGGCTTAATAGAAAAAAATGACTTCATTTTTGAGAAAAAGAGCGTGTTGATTCTCTTAAAAATTATTATTATTTATCTTTCTCAACCCATTTTCCATCAACATAAAACACACTCCACCCCGTCGCCTTGCCATTTTTCTCTGAAGAAGCATATTGCTGTTTAGTTTTACGACTAAAACGGATAACAGTTTTATTACCTTCAGCATCAGCCACAGGCGCATCAGCCAGATAGCGTAGTTTTTCCGGCAGGCGGTCTTTAAAACGAGCCAGCTCTTCTACCAAAGGCGCTCTGGTTTCCCTCGATTTAGGAAAAGTATTCGCGGCTAAAAAGACGCCAGCGGCACCATCACGCAATACAAAATACGCATCAGACTTTTCACAAGGAAGTTCAGGTAACGGAACCGGATCTTCTTTTGGTGGAGCAACTTCTCCGCTACGCAGGATCTTGCGGGTATTTTTACACGTTTCACTGGTACAGCCCATGTATTTACCAAAACGCCCCATTTTCAGATGCATTTCAGCGCCACATTTATCACACTCGATAACCGGGCCATCATATCCTTTAATGCGAAACTCGCCCTCTTCCACTTCGTAGCCATCACAAGCAGGATTATTACCACAAACATGCAATTTACGCTGGTTATCGATAAGATAACTGTCCATCGCTGTACCACATTCTTTACAACGACGACGAGCACGTAATGCGTTTGTTTCCGCATCATCCCCTTCCAAAATGTTGAGAATTTCATTTTCAGGGATAAGGTTGATCGTCTGCTTGCAACGCTCTTTAGGTGATAACGCATAACCGGAACAACCCAGGAAAACGCCCGTGGTTGCCGTGCGGATACCCATAGGACGATTGCATGTCGGACACTCAATGGAGGTAATCACCATCGGGTTGGGTCGCATCCCGCCATCTTCCGGGTCTTTATTGGCGACATCAAGCTGTTCACTGAAATCAGTGAAAAACTCATCTAAAACCCCTTTCCATTCAGCTTTATTACTTGCAACTTGATCGAGCTGATCTTCCATTTGCGCGGTAAAATCATAACTCATCAGCCCGTTGAAATTCTCTTCCAGCCGATCAGTTACAATTTCCCCCATTTTCTCTGAATAGAAACGACGGCTCTCCACCCGAACATAGCCACGATCCTGAATCGTGGAAATAATGGAAGCGTAGGTAGACGGGCGACCAATACTGCGTTTTTCCAGTTCTTTAACCAAGGATGCCTCGCTGTAACGTGCTGGCGGCTTGGTAAAGTGCTGGCTTGGGAGCAGTTGTTGCAAATCAAGTTCAGTACCAATGTCAACAACAGGCAAAGTATAGTCTTCATCACCCTTGCGCAATACCGGCATCACTTTTGTCCAGCCATCAAAACGCAATGTACGGCCCTTGGCGCGCAATTCAAAATCACCCGCCTGTACCGTCAGGGTTGTGGAATCGTATTGTGCCGGTGTCATTTGGCAAGCAACAAACTGACGCCAGATAAGCTGATACAGTTTTTGCGCATCCGCATCCATGTCTTTCAGTTGTTCAGCCATGACATCAACGCTGGAAGGACGGATAGCTTCGTGCGCTTCCTGTGAATTCTCTTTGCTGCTGTAAGTATTCGCTGTTTTCGGCAGGTATTTATCACCAAAATTATCACCGATATAACCACGAACCATATCCAGCGCATCCTGACTCAGGTTGGTTGAGTCAGTACGCATATAAGTAATATACCCTGCCTCATACAAACGCTGGGCCATCATCATGGTCTTTTTAACACCAAAACTTAAACGCGTGCTGGCGGCCTGCTGTAATGTGGAGGTGATAAACGGCGCACCCGGTTTACTGGATGTTGGACGATCTTCACGATCAATAACTTTGTAACGGGCTTTTTCCAATAACGATATGGCGGCCTGAGTTTGCTCACCATTAACCGGCTTAAACGGCTTACCCTGCTTATGAGTCACTTCCATATGCAGTGAAATTTCATCTTTCGCCAGTAAATCAGCGTGTAACTGCCAATATTCTACCGGTACAAACGCTTTAATTTCGCGCTCTCTTTCCACAACAAGGCGTACCGCCACAGATTGCACGCGACCGGCAGAAAGCCCTCTGGCAACCTTTTTCCACAGTAGCGGAGAAACCATATAACCCACAACCCGATCCATAAAACGACGGGCTTGTTGCGCATTTATCCGGTCAATATTCAATTCACCCGGATTATCAAATGCCTGTTTGATGGCATTTTTAGTAATTTCATTAAAAACAACCCGGCTAAAACGATCATTGTCACCACCAATCACCTCCCGCAAGTGCCATGCAATGGCTTCTCCTTCACGGTCAAGATCCGTTGCGAGATAAACATGATCTGCTTTTTCAGCCAGTGATTTCAGCTCTGCCACGACCTTCTCTTTGCCTGGCAAAATCTGATAATCAGCTTCCCAGCCGCGGTATGGGTCAACCCCCATACGGCTGACTAATGCAGCTTTCTCATCTTTTTTGACCTTCTTCTTAGACTTATCGGTAGATGAGCTCGAGCTCTTTTTGCTGGCTGAGCCGCTGGTCGGCAAATCACGGATATGACCCACGCTGGATTTCACCACGTAGTCACTCCCCAAATATTTATTGATTGTTTTGGCCTTTGCCGGGGACTCCACTATTACAAGAGCTTTACCCATAGTTATCTTTACCTAATTATCTTTTCAGATGGCGAAATTCACAGCATCCATATCACGGTGTCTACAAGCTAAAATCCCCCCTTGGTATGACAGACCGCTGACAGCCCTATGGGCTGTCGGCTATCCATCTTCCCCCCTAATCCTAAAAGTTCGCTTCACTCTCAATAAGAATTTAGGCAGGAGAATTCCGCAATTTTGTTAAAACCTCTTTTTATATTGCGATAGATTCTCAATATATCAACTTATTTTTATTCAGATGATCTGCCCGAATTCGAAACCTGTTGAATTATTTGAGGTATTTTAGATACCGCCCATGAGCTATGCAAATGAATGAAACGAATCGTAAACAAAATCTTCCATCTGCATGATGAAAAGTTCACACTCTACCTGATAAAAAATGATGCGCAACAAATTATTTTTGATAAGGGCTGAGAAATGCGAAAGGGAACGGCACCGATTAAACGTGAACAATTATTGGAAAAAGCCAACCGTATTATCCACCAACACAAGGATTTTATTCAGGGTATGCATGTAGACGATGTAGCACAAAAAGGGGATGTATTGGCATTCCGTGGTGAATCTTTTCTGGATGAAAAGAAACGAACAGGCAGATATATAAAAACCCTCTAAAACTATATCTGCCGGGTATATAAAACACTTTGTACTATAAACTGTGAATATTATTTAATCTTCAGGGGAAGATCGGAGAAAAAACCCGCCATCATGACATTAAATCTCTCCGGCGCTTCCCAGAATGGTCCATGACCAAGATTGGTTAAATTATAAACACGACCAGTCCAGAGATTTTTGTAGGTTATTCCATTAATATAATCAATATTTACAAATAAATCTTCTGCCCCATTAACAATCGCCAGAGGAGTTGGGTTTGTTTCAACTAACAATCGTTGATCCATGACATCGGGTGAAACGGACGCTTCGGACATATATTGCCGTGCTAAACCATCAGTCCGTGCAACTGCCGCTCTAAGAAATGGTTCACTAAGCGCATTTTTGCCATACAGCGCCAGAGTATAATCTGTAATTTCCTCTTCAGTCAGCGAAGCCTTACCCGATATGGCCATGAACCGGCTTGGCTTAAACCCAAGACTGACATTCTCTGCTCCTGGACTAACCGGAGGCGTGCCACAAATCATTAATCCAACAATTCCAGGGAATCACGAGATCATTTCCAACCCGATATGGCCCCCCAGCGACCATCCGAAAACAGCAACTTTATTGATGCCTAATTTTTCCAACACTTCAATAATGCAGAGAGCATAGCCAGATATCGAATAAGTCCGGCGAGGATCCACTGCGTTTGATGAAGCGCCATGCCCTGGCAAATCAATAGTCAAAATGCGGTATTCGTCGCCAAAATTCATTATATTTATTAAATATTCAAAATAAACAATAAGTTAAATAAATTTAAATCAATAAAAAATACCGATATGCACACACATATGTACAAACGGAAATAGCACCCGATATGAGGTATACCAATTGATTTTACACAATGAAGCCGGTCACCCGGCTTTGCTATTTCACCGGCAAATACTTATACACAGTAGACAGTGACGTATTGTAAATCAGAGATAGTTGTTTCCGTGTGTGACCTTTAGCCAGCAGTCTCATAGCCTGTTTCCTGTCTTCAGCTGACAGTGACACTGGTCTGCCGCCAATTCTTCCCTGAGCACGCGCAGCTATCAAGCCTGCGTTTGTTCTTTCAACAATCAGTTCCCGCTCCATTTCGGCTAGTGCGCTCATCACATGAAAGAAGAATCTCCCCATAGCGGTACCGGTATCGATACTATCAGTGAGGCATATAAGCCGGTCACCCGGCTTTTTCACTTATTTCGGCACCTCAGGCCACTCAACGTTGGGAGCCTGGTTAACATCTACACGAGTGAGTAATACTCTGTACTTTTTCCATTCGAGTAATGCCGCTTTCTCTGAGTCTGTCGCGACTTCTAAGTCAACAGAGTCTTGTAGCAATGAGAGTGTTTCATTTGCTTGTTGTAGCAGTGT
>NZ_JAJAFX010000080.1:0-19583 GCF_025384845.1 Photorhabdus temperata
TAACATTCTCGTTCAGCCGGGCTGCGTATACTACGCTTTTCGCCCGCAGAGTCAAGCGCTTATTCACTTTGCTCCGCCTGGCCTCACACGTTTTGTCAGCGTTGTGTCGGTCAGTGGTGGCGCATTATAGGGCGTTCTTCGGCGCTGGCAATAATTATTTTGAAAAAAGTTAACGACTGCTGCTTATTGCGCCAAATTTAACTTAAGTTATCAATTTCTCCAGTTTTGAGAATCCATATTCCTGCAAAACAGGGATTAATTCATCAGTATCAGCATTCATTTTTATACAATAAGCAAGGCTATCTGCTGAAGTACAAATAAGATTCTCCTGATGTTTAACCAACCAAGCTGTCCTTCGGGCAATAGCGACACCGGAATCAATTAAGCGTGTACCATCAGGCAGTACCTGGACTAATTCTTCTGCCAATAGTGGAAAATGAGTACAACCCAATACCACTGTATCAGGTGGTTCTTTCATTCTGAGCCAAGGTTTCAGTATCTTTTTTAAAGCGTCGGAAGATACCTTATCACCATGCAGTTTAGCTTCGGCTAATTCTACCAACTCAGCAGAACCTATAGATTCAATTCTGCAATCTATCGCAAATCTTTCGATAAGTTCTTTTGTATAGGATCGGTTCACTGTCGCTCTCGTCGCCAATAGCCCAACAATGCCATTACGAGTTAACTTCGCTGCGGGTTTTATCGCTGGAACCACACCAACCACCGGGAAATGGAACCGTTCACGCAAAGCTGGCAAACTGACGGTACTTGCGGTGTTACATGCAATAACGACTATTGCCAGAGAGTGTTTTTGCTGAACGGCATCAACAATTTTAACGACTCGTTCAATAATAAATTCTTCCGATTTTTCACCATAAGGGAATGCTTCATTATCAAATGTGTATATATAGTGGAGATCCGGCAACAATTGCCGGATCTCTTGGTAAACGGATAAACCACCTACACCCGAATCAAAAACTAAAACTGTAGGGCGGACAGGTTTATTAAAATCAGAAGTTATAGCTCCCAGTGAGGTAGTATTCACGTCCTGGAGTGCGATAGCCATAAACTGTCTCGTAATCTTTATCAAGCAGGTTGGCTATCCTACCACGAATTGTCAGATGAACAGTGACCGGATATGAAACAGTTAAATCCCAAAAGCTAACTCCACCTAATTTTACTTCTCGAGCAGGATATGTACTGGAATCTTTATCATAACGCCGCCCAAGATATTGATAGGTTAATCCCCAATCAAAATCATATAGCTGCCAGTCAAGTTGATATTTCACTTGCTGCTTCGCACGGCGAGTTAAAATCTCATTAGTTTCACCATTACGTGGATCGATATATTGCAATGTCAATTGATGCTGGAATATTCCAGTATCTATTGAACCAGTCCATTCAACACCTTTAATTTTTGCTTTGCCGATATTGTAGTAGCGACTATTTGTATAATCGATCAATTGTTCAATATCATTACGATATACAGAAAGACGCCAATTCAACAAACCTGTTACGCTTTCTATACCCCCTTCCCATTGTTTACTTTCTTCAGGTTTCAAATCTCGATTACCTCCCCAAGAACCATACATCTGGCTAAGAGTCGGCGCTTTAAACGCCGTACCATAAGAAGCAATCAAACGATAACCTTCAATAAACTCCCAGCCTACACTGGTTTGCCATGTAGTATTCCAGCCAGCTTCTGAATGTTTATCTGACCGAATCGCGCCTTCCAGGATAAAATCATTTAATTGCTGCTGTGCTGTCAGATATATCCCTGTATTACGTACTGTTTCACCCGTTGGAATATAACTTGTTCCAGCATCAATGGACTGTTTTTGGAAGTCAACACCAGCACTCATCATTCCCTGATATAACTGAAAGGTATTTCCCCATTGCAAGTTATATTGTTCAGAATCACCAAGAGTCGCGGATTTGTCATAACGCCCATACTTAGGATCAAAGTTGTAGTCTTTTATATGACTATAACTTGCAATTAATTGGGACGAGTAGATCCCTTGGTTAAATTGGATCCCTGCGTCATAGTGACGGCTATAAAGTTCACGAGTATCTGGCCTGGCATATGGATAACTCCAGTTAATATCCGCATCATAAGATGTTCTATTGTCATAGCCATAAACACGGGCGAATCCGCTGAATTGCTCATTAAATTTCTGATCAACTCCCAACCAGAGCATTTTACTCATAAAACCATCACGGTCAGGCTGCCTGAAACCACCGGTATTACCCGCAGCAACTACATCAAATCCTTTAGTATAGGTATAGCTGGCTGCTGCTGTCAGTGAGGTGTTTTCAGCTAATCTTTGCTGGGTTGCGCCATCATAAATCTGGTAACCGTGTGAGCCAATACCTACATTTAGACTGGTTCCCGGTTTCTCTCTGTTCGTTATGATATTGATAACGCCGCCAATCGCATCAGAACCATAAACCGCAGAACGTGGCCCACGGATATATTCAATTTTCTGAATCAACGATACAGGTATTTGGCTTAAATCAGAGGAGCCACTGATACCAGCTTGATTTAGACGTATTCCATCCACCAGCACCAATATATGACTAGAGTTAGTACCACGGATAAACAGAGAACTTAACTGCCCAATGCCACCATGCAGCGCAATATCAACACCGGGCAAGCGGCGTAAAATATCGGCTACGCTATTTGACTGCCAACGCTCAATTTCATCTCGTGTTACAACGGCATGAGGAGCCAGTATGCTTGAAACAGGCTGTTTAAATCGACTTGCCGTAACAACCAATGAATCCTGCTGTTCTTCCGCAACAGCAACAGGATTCCAACCAGAGATCACTGCAACTGAAATTGCGGATAATAAAAACCGGTTTTTATTTATCATATAGAGAAAACATCCAACAATGATTGTTAGAAGGCCCAACCTCCATGCTACGATGAAGGATCAGACCTGTTTAGAATATAAGCATAGACAGGATTATGAATGAGTAATAAGAAAACTGGATATCCTTTGCTCTTTCCCTACAATTTCGCACGAAAATTTTTCTTACTACAGATATAAGAGAACAAACATAATGCAAAATCTCCTGCCAACGGAAAGCTATGAGCAACAACTTGCAGAGAAGGTAAGCCGTTTAAAAAACATGATGGCGCCTTTCCAAACCCCGGAGCCAGAGGTTTTCCGCTCACCGGTATCTCATTACAGAATGCGGGCAGAATTCCGAATCTGGCATGAGCAGGATGATTTGTACCATATTATGTTTGATCAACAGACAAAACAGCGTATTCGCATTGTACAATTTCCTGTCGCCAGTAAATTAATCAACAACATGATGGCAGTGTTAATTGACGCCATTAAATCCGAACAGATCCTACGCCATAAGCTATTTCAGATTGATTATCTGTCCACTAACAGTAATAAAATCCTTATTTCTCTGCTTTATCACAAAAAGTTGGATGATGAATGGACACAACAGGCATTAAAGCTACGTGAAGAGTTAAGAAATAAAGGGTTTGACATTGAGCTAATTGGCAGGGCAGCTAAAACCAAAATCGTATTGAACCATGATTACATTGATGAGGTTTTACCTATTGCAGGTCGGAATATGATCTATCGTCAGGTAGAAAATAGTTTCACCCAACCAAATGCCAGCGTCAATATTCACATGCTCGAATGGGCGATTGATATTACCAAAGGTTCACAAGGCGATTTGCTTGAACTTTATTGCGGAAATGGCAATTTCTCTCTGGCGTTAGCTCAAAATTTTGAAAGAGTATTGGCGACAGAAATTGCCAAACCATCCGTTGCTGCTGCTCAATACAATATCGCAGCCAATAATATTGATAATGTGCAAATTATCCGAATGTCGGCAGAGGAATTCACTCAAGCAATGAATGGCGAACGCGAATTTAATCGCCTTCAGGGAATCGATTTGAAAAGCTATCAATGTGAAACTATTTTTGTCGATCCACCGCGTAGCGGCCTTGATGAAAAAACAGTTGAGATGGTCCAGGCATATCCGCGGGTTCTTTATATTTCCTGCAACCCGGAAACCCTTTGCCATAATCTAGAAACATTAACCCAAACGCATAAAATCAGCCGTCTGGCCCTGTTTGATCAGTTCCCTTATACACACCATATGGAATGTGGCGTACTTCTGGAAAAATTAAACTAATACTTAACCAGTATACAAAACAAAAACGCCGCAGATAATTATCTCTCCGGCGTTTTTCATCAATTAATGGCTGTTTTCTGCAATTGCTTGGTTTTTACGGACTTTTATTTTTCTGTAAATCCAGAACACCAATATAGTCCCTATTACCGCGGGGAGGAAATTAGAACCAATTTCAGGGTATTCCACCCTGATAATTGCACTATAACTAAATAATCCCAAGAGGAAGCAAGCGACAACCAGCTTAGGCACCCCATCAGGCATTGAGTGATTCAAATAGCGCTGATGGAGACAATAAATTGATAGCACCAGTGTTATCAATGGGAAAACTGAAAAAGAAACAACTGAGCTAAAAACTGCTGAAAACGTTCCATTAGTTGCTAATCCGACAATAAAAGCGAGTAACAACGTACTTTTGTCCTGGCGGTATTGTTCCATCATTTCGTTCTCCTTCTTCATAGTTATTTAAGTTTAGGGTCCGGTGGATTTATTTCTCTGCGATACCAATAATATGCACCTTTAGCAATCATCCGTAGTTGCAAGACTAAACGTTCTTCCAAACGCTGTCTTTTCTCCAAATCAATATCCAATGCTTCTGCACCTGCACTGAATACTATTGTTACCATTGCCTCTGCCTGTACTTCAGTAAAATGTCTCGGCATACGGCTTTCCTGCTCTAAATAGTCTGCCAACTCAGCAATAAAATGTTGGATTTCCCGTGCGACAGCGGCACGGAATTCAGCAGAGGTACCTGAGCGTTCACGTAATAATAAGCGGAATGCATTTGGATTATTACCAATAAATTCCATAAAAGTTGAGACAGATGTGCGGATGACACTGCCACCTTTAGCAATACGTTGCCGGGCTTGTCTCATTAACTGACGTAGCATCAAGCCACTCTCATCCACCA
Source organism: Photorhabdus temperata (assembly GCF_025384845.1). Lineage (NCBI taxonomy): Bacteria > Pseudomonadati > Pseudomonadota > Gammaproteobacteria > Enterobacterales > Morganellaceae > Photorhabdus > Photorhabdus temperata. Next base: position 5,072 of record NZ_JAJAFX010000080.1, read on the forward strand.
TAGTCAGCCCTAATTCATCAACATCACGAAAATGGCGATAAAATGAAGTTGGCGCAATGCCTGCTTCACGAGCCACCTCACGCAAGCTAAGGCTGGTAAAACTCCGTTCAGCACTCAGTTGGCTGAATGCCGCCTCAATCAGTGAACGGCGGGTTCTTTCTTTCTGTTTCGCTCTGACGCCAGTAATGTTACTCACACGAATCCTGATATCTCTGTCTAAATATAGTGAAGAAATATACCAAATTTTATAATCATGCTCTTATCATGTCACTGATACGGATTTGTTTCATCATTAAACTGTGACATAAAATCCTTATGACGATTGGGTTATTAACTCAACCAATGTTAATATAGCGTTGTAATTTTGTGTAAAAACAGGTCTTTCCTCTATGCAACATATTCATTTTGACGCCATTGTCATTGGCTCCGGCCCCGGTGGAGAAGGAGCCGCAATGGGATTGGTGAAACAGGGTAAAAGCGTTGCCGTTATCGAACGCTACAACAACGTCGGCGGTGGTTGTACTCACTGGGGTACTATCCCGTCCAAAGCCCTCCGCCACGCCGTCAGCCGTATTATCGAATTTAACCAAAACCCGCTGTACAGTGATAATTCCCGCATTCTTCGCTCTTCATTTGCTGAAATCTTACGCCGCGCTGAAATTGTCATTAATCAACAAACTAAAATGCGCCAAGGATTTTATGAGCGCAATGGGTGCCGTATGTTTTCCGGGGAAGCAACATTTATTGATGACCACCGGGTGAGTGTGCGCTATGCCGATGATAACTACGATATCTTAAGTGCAGATAAGATTATTATCGCGACCGGCTCCCGCCCATATTGTCCGCCGGATGTTGATTTCACCCATTCCCGTATTTATAACAGCGATTCCATTCTGAAACTGGATCACGAACCACGGCATGTGATTATTTATGGTGCCGGGGTGATTGGTTGTGAATATGCGTCAATTTTCCGCGGATTAGGCGTGAAAGTTGATTTAATCAATACCCGTAACCACTTACTGGCTTTCCTTGATCAAGAGATGTCAGATGCCCTTTCCTACCATTTTTGGAATAGTGGTGTCGTGATCCGCCACAATGAAGAATATTCTAAAATTGAAGGTGTTGATGATGGTGTTATCGTTCACCTCAAATCCGGTAAAAAAGTCAAAGCCGACTGTCTGCTTTATGCTAACGGCCGAACAGGCAATACCGATACTCTTGGGCTGAAAAACATTGGTCTGGAAGCCGATGGCCGCGGGTTACTGAAAGTCAATAAGATCTATCAAACCAGCAACGAAAATATCTACGCGGTAGGAGATGTTATCGGTTATCCAAGCCTGGCATCCGCTGCTTATGATCAGGGCCGAATTGCCGCGCAAGCGATGACTAAAGGAAGCGCCGAAGTTCATCTGATTGAAGATATTCCAACGGGCATCTATACCATTCCAGAAATAAGCTCTGTGGGTAAAACCGAACAACAATTAACAGCAATGAAAGTGCCTTATGAAGTTGGGCGCGCGCAGTTTAAACATCTTGCACGCGCACAAATTGCGGGGATGAATGTCGGAAGCCTGAAAATACTGTTCCACAGGGAAACCAAAGAGATTCTTGGTATTCACTGTTTCGGGGAGCGTGCTGCTGAAATCATTCATATCGGCCAAGCTATTATGGAACAAAAAGGTGAAAGTAATACTATCGAATATTTCGTCAATACTACCTTCAACTATCCAACTATGGCTGAAGCCTATCGTGTCGCGGCCCTGAATGGCCTGAATCGGCTATTTTGATTGCCCATAATAAGCGCCCATTTTAGCGCTGATAACCTCTGCCAGTTGCTCATAGCGACCACGCAGAGGTGAACCAGGCCGATAAATCAAAATAACAGACCGCTTAGGTTCAGGGTTACCACACCCCAGATAACAGACACCATCACGTTTCCTCTCCTGTGGAACTGCCAGATCAGGCAATAAAGTGATTCCACTACCGGCAGCAACCATATTACGCAGAGTTTCCAAACTGGTTGCACGGAAATGTGTATCTTCCTTCGCTCCGGCTTGAAAACAAAAACCCATGGCCTGATCACGTAAGCAATGACCATCCTCCAGCATCAGCAGCCTCTCACCTGCCAATTCATCCATTGCAATTTTTTCTCTATCTGCCCAAGGATGGTCATCATAGATTGCCAGTTTCATTGATTCTTCAAATAACGGCACTTCGATGAAAGCTTCTGTCTCCTTAATCATCGCCAGAATCGCACAATCCAATTTGCCACTCTCCAACTGGGCTAACAAACTTTGCGTCTGAGCTTCATGCAGATACATTTCTAACTTAGGAAACAAACTATGAAGTTCAGGAATAATATGAGGTAACAAATATGGGCCAATTGTTGGGATCAAACCAATATGCAGAGGGCCAGACATATTTTCCCCCTGAAGTGATGCCATTTCCTGTAGGATCCTAACCTCACGGAGAACCGTTCTGGCCTGTTCCACTAATAACATCCCTTGTTGCGTGAACAAAACCTTACGACTGGTGCGTTCTAACAACATGACACCCAGATCATCCTCAAGCTTACGAATTTGCCCGCTTAACGTAGGCTGGCTGACGTGGCATGAATCGGCAGCATGGCGAAAGTGCCGATGCTCCGCAAGAGCCACAAGATATTCCAGATCGCGGATATTCATTCCCACCTCAACATATTGAATATAAATGATAGAAACTACCAATAGATAATTATATCAATGTGAGGAGAAGACTATCAGATAATCCTTAAAAACTTATATATAAAGATCTCATTTATTTTACAGGGGATATTAATACCCCCCAACGATGACTTACTTAAGCTTTAGTCTCTGTTTAGCATCTGTAATCGCTTTCATGATCTGTTTTCGCGATACACCACCTTTTGCAAGACGCTTATCCAGACAAGATTGCAGAGACAAAATATCGTATACATCTTCAGTAATTGTGCTGCTAAATTTCTGCAACTCTGCCAATGACAGCTCTTCCAGCGCCTTACCTTGCGCAAGCGCCATAATCACGGTTTCCCCGACAATATAGTGAGCCTCACGAAATGGAACACCTTTTGCGACCAGATAATCAGCCAATTCAGTTGCGTTGGCATAACCCTGTTTAGCCGCTTCTTCACAACGTGAACGCCTGACTTGAATACCATCCAGTACCAACGCTGCCATATGCAAACAATCGAGCCAAGTGTCCAGCGCATCGAACAACCCTTCTTTATCCTCCTGCATATCTTTATTATAGGCCAGCGGCAGACCTTTCAGGGTCATCATCATACCGGTCAATGCTCCCTGCACCCGCCCACATTTCCCGCGGATTAACTCCAGCGCATCCGGGTTTTTCTTCTGTGGCATCAGGGAAGACCCAGAAGTCACCTGATCTGACAGTTCAACAAAGCCCGCTTCACCACTGTTAAAGAAAATCAGGTCTTCAGCAAAACGGGAAAGGTGGATCATGCTGATGCTGGCATCAGATAGCAATTCCAGCACATGGTCACGATCTGAAACGCTATCCAGACTATTACGGGTCGCAGCAGCGAACCCCAGCCATGACGCCAACTGTTCGCGGTCAATATCATAAGCGGTTCCGGCCAATGCTCCGCATCCAAGCGGGCTGGTATCCAGCCGTCTTAAAGTATCCTGTAACCGGTTTTCATCACGAGCCAACATTTCTACATAAGCCAGGCACCAATGAGCAAATGTGACAGGCTGTGCTCTTTGCAAATGGGTATAACCCGGCATAACCGCATCCTGATTATTCTCTGCGGTAACAACCAATACCTGCTGTAATGCCACAATTGCCTGATGAATATAGGTAATATGTTCTTTACACCAAAGTTTGAGGTCTGTTGCCACCTGATCATTACGGCTACGACCTGTATGAAGCTTCTTACCCAGATCGCCGACTTTGCTGATCAACTGCCCTTCCACCCAACTATGAATATCTTCCGCATCACTTTGCAGGATAGCTTGTGGACTAGTTTGAACCTCACTCAGCAATTCATTTAATGCCATTTCCAGCTTTTGTTGCTCCTCAGCCGTCAGCACACCAACAGTCACCAGCGCTTTCGACCATGCAACCGAACCTGTAATGTCCTGCTCCGCCAGTCGGTAATCAAAGCGAAGTGAATCGTTAAATTGTTTGAACCGTTGATCTGCTTGCTGACTGAAACGCCCGCCCCAAAGTGCCATATTTTTATTCCTGATTATCTGATGCCTGAGTGATGTATTGCCTTTTATAAGCCGTAATTTCATGCATTAAGTGGAGATAATGGACCAGAAAAGCCAATCCAGAAACGGATTCACAATCTGGTCATTATCCTAGTTGCCACGAACGATGAAATTACTCTTTACTATTCAATGCCCGAATACGTGAAGAGAGAGAATACAGACGAATAAACCCTTCTGCATGGCTGTGATCGTAAACCTCATCTTCACCAAACGTTGCAAACGCTTCAGAATAAAGGCTGTTTGCCGATCTCTTCTGGATTGCTGTCACCTGGCCTTTATAGAGTTTCAGTACCACTTCACCACTGACATCCGCAGCCAACATCTCAGCGGCTGCCTGAATAGACTGACGCAACGGCGCGAACCAACGTCCGTCATAAACGACATAGGACATTTCCAGCCCAAGTTGCTGGCGCCATTTAAAGCTATCACGATCCAGCACCAGTTGTTCGACACCACGCAATGCGGCCATCATGATGGTTCCTCCCGGCGTTTCATAACAACCACGGGATTTCATTCCCACCAGCCGGTTTTCCACAATATCAATCCGACCAATACCGTGTTTTGCCCCCAACACATTCAACGTTTCAAGGCATTGATATGGCGACATCACCTTACCGTTAATCCCAACAACTTCGCCTTTTTCAATAGTGATGCTTACCAGTTCAGCTTCATCTGGCGCTTCTTCTGGCTCCACTGTCCACACCCAGCAATCTTTATTGGATGCATTCCAAGTGCTTTCCAGCACGCCACCTTCTGTAGAGATGTGCCATGCATTCTCATCACGGCTGTAAATTTTCTCCAGTGTTGCCGTCGTTGGAATATCCCGTGCTTTCAGATAATCCAACAACGCTTCGCGGGAACGTAAATCCCACTCTCTCCACGGAGCTACCACTTTCAGATGGGGCGCTAACGCGGTATAGGTACTCTCAAACCGAACCTGATCGTTACCCTTACCTGTCGCACCATGAGCAAGTGCATCGGCCCCCACTTTCAGTGCCAGTTCAACCTGAGCTTTAGCAATAATTGGCCGCGCCATTGAAGTTCCCAGCAAATATCTGCCTTCATACAAGGCACCGGTTTTCAGTACTGGATAAACATAATCTTTAATGAATTCCTCACGCAGATCCACAACGTGACATTCTGATGCGCCAGAACGCAAAGCTTTTTGTTCCACGCCTTCCAGATCTTCACGGCTTTGCCCCACATCGGCGACAAATGCAACAACTTCACAGTTGTCATAATGCTCTTTCAGCCAGGGAATAATGGCAGAAGTATCCAGACCACCAGAATAAGCGAGAACTATTTTTTTAATATCTTTAGTATGCATGAAGTTACCCTTTGAAATTCCGTTGTTGTTCATTGCCGAAAATTAATCAAACTTGATTTAAGCCAGAATACGAGTACCGACGGGAACACCGTTAAATAAGGCAGTCAGTTGATCCGCATGACGCCAACTGGCGATATCTACCGGGCGACCTAATGTTTTAGCTGCATCCAAAGCTGCATTCACCTTCACGATCATGCCGTCAGTAATGATGCCCTGCACAATAAGTTGTTCAGCTTTCTGAGCGGTCATATCAGGGATCTTCTGCCCTTTACCATCCAAAATGCCGCTAACATCAGAGAGCAATACCAGATCAGCCCCCAAAGTCTGAGCTATCGCCGTTGCTGCCTGATCCGCATTCACATTCATCAGCTCCCCTTTATCAGTTACACCAATCGAGCTAATAATGGGTATATAACCAGCATCCAGTAACATTCTTAGCAACCTAGCATCACCCGGCATCGCTTTCCCCACATGCCCCAACTCTTCACTCAGTTGGGAAACCGTGACCACATTACCATCTCCTAAATATAATCCAACTGATGCAAGCTGATACTTAGTCGCCCACGACAACAAAGTTTTATTAGCGATACCTGCCAATGCGCCGGTGATAATCCCTATCTGCTCAACGGGTGTTACCCGTAATCCTTGCTCCTTCACTACCGGCAGTTGCAGCTTCTGCATCAGTTCATCTACCAGACAACCACCACCATGAACAATCACCAACTGGCGTTTATGTGTTTGCCGATATTCCTGTAATGCAGTAAACAAGCGTTCCAGTGCTTCTTCATTGTCCAATAACACGCCACCTAACTTTATGACTAAAGGTTCCATCTGCTTTACTCCCTCATGCCAATAATTAAAGTAATGCCTGAGTTTCTTCAAACCCAAAACGTATATTCATACACTGAACTGCCTGCGCTGCCGCGCCTTTCAAGAGATTATCCTCAGTACCGACAATAATCAGGTGATCACCCTGTACAACAAAACCAATATCACAGAACGGTAATCCAACAACCGATTTCAGAGCTGGCACTCCTTTGTTGTAAAGACGTACCAGAGGCTTATCTTTATATGCCTGTTGATAAGCTTCACTTATCTGTTCTGCGGTAACACCGGACTTCAATTTACAGGTAATCGTGGCAAGAATACCCCGCGCAAAATTGCCAAGATGCGGAGTAAAAATCACCCTGGTCCCCAGATGTTCCTCAATCTCAGGTAGGTGACGATGAGTAAATATCCCATAAGGTTGCAGGCTAACTTCGCAGAAACTGTTGGTCATACTGGCCTTCCGACCTGCACCACTCACACCGCTAGTCGCATTAATCACCGGCCAGTGACCGGTATCGAGCAAACCCTTTTCCAGTAGTGGCTTTAGAGCGAGTTGAGAAACCGTTGGATAACATCCCGGGACAGCAACCAACTGGGCCTGTTTAATTTCTTCAGTCTGCCATTCGGCAAGTCCATATACAGCTTGTGTTAACCATTGAGTATGCTTATGTTTGAATCCGTAGTATTGTTGATAAATCTGAGCATTTTGTACGCGATAGGCACCGGACAAATCGAACACAACGCAACCTGCTGCCAGAAATACCGGCGCAATGTCATGACTGACCTCATGGGCGGTGGCAAGGAAAACCACATCAATCCCTTTAGCAGCATCAGTAATATCAGTCAGCGGTTGCAGCGGTAGATCAACGATGCCTTTATACTGTGGATGTAAATCTGAGAAGCATTTATCTGCATCAACGCTCTGAGCAGAAACCATTAGCCTAATCAGATTTATATGTGGGTGACGATGCAGATATGCTGCCAGTTCTGCTCCGGTATAACCACTTGCACCAACAACCAGCGTATTCAACATGGGATATCTTTACCTTGTGCTCAGTATTTAAACGGGATAATGTATTTTTATTCAAAAAAAATGCATGAATATTGATACTATCATGAATAAAGGCTGTCAACAGTGAATATTAAATTACCTCCATTTATTGAGCTATTTCGGCAGTTAATCGCTACTCCCTCAATCAGCGCCACCGATATCAGTATCGATCAAAGTAATGAGTCTTTAATCAACCTGCTGGCAAGCTGGTTAAAGGAAATTGGTTTCGAAATTGAAATACAACCGGTACCCGAAGTCCGCGGGAAATATAATTTACTGGCAACTCTGGGGAAGGGTTCAGGTGGATTACTGCTATGTGGGCACACCGATACCGTCCCTTTTGACGAAGGGCGCTGGACTAAAGATCCCTTCACCCTGACAGAACGTGATAACAAACTATATGGTTTAGGTACGGCAGACATGAAAGGCTTCTTCGCTTTTATCATTGATGCCTTGCGGGATATTGATGTCAGTAAAATAACCCGTCCGCTGTACATTCTGGCTACCGCGGATGAAGAGACAACAATGGCAGGTGCCCGTTATTTTGCGGCAAGTACAACTATCCGACCGGATTTCGCGATTATCGGTGAGCCGACGGCATTGCGGCCTATCTGTGCACACAAAGGGCATTTATCGAACGCTATCCGCATCGTCGGCCAGTCAGGGCATTCCAGTGATCCAGCCCGTGGTATCAACGCCATTGATTTGATGCATGAATCTATTGGTCATCTGATTGAATTGCGCGACACGCTAAAAGAGCGTTACAACAATCCGGCGTTTGCCATTCCATACCCGACCATGAACTTCGGCTATATTCATGGCGGTGATGCGGTAAATCGGATTTGCGCACATTGTGAATTGCATATGGATATTCGCCCATTACCGGGGCTGACATTACAGGATCTGAATGGGCTGTTAAACGAGGCCCTGGAACCGGTGAAACAACGTTGGCCTGGCCGTCTGACCATCAATGAATTACATCCACCCATTCCCGGATATGAATGCCCAACAGACTACAAGATGGTTGATGTAATAGAAAAACTGCTGGGCCGCAAGGCTGAAACCGTGAATTACTGTACCGAAGCGCCATTCATTCAGGAATTATGCCCAACGTTGGTACTTGGCCCAGGTTCGATTGAACAGGCACATCAGCCGGATGAGTTTATTGATATGTCATTTATTGAACCTACCAGAAAGATAATCTCTCAGTTAATAGATCATTTTTGTCTGAGCAATAATTAATTGTTTCAACTTATCCCCCCAAAAATCAGGGGGGACTCAAGCATCAGAACAAGAAACAAACAAGCCTTTCCCAAGTACCTTGCACATAAACACAGCGCAGATAATAAGTAAAACTTATAGAAAATAGCCCAGTATTAAATTTTAGAAATTTCGCCCAAACTGATTATTTTCTGATATGAATATGAGGGCTTAGGGTAAATGCAACATTGTGGCGCCACAAAAAACAATTTCCCGCCACGTTAATAAAATTTTTCTACAGGAACAGAATCAACATTCTGCCAGTTATAAAGGCCAAGAGTCACATGAATCAACAATATTCCGCAATGCGCAGTAATGTCAGCATGCTAGGTAAGCTGCTGGGAGATACGATCAAAGAAGCTTTAGGAGAAGATATTCTCGATAAAGTTGAAACTATCCGCAAATTATCCAAATCATCCCGTGCCGGCAATGAAGCACACCGCCAGCAACTATTATCCACATTGCAAAACTTATCCAATGATGAACTGTTGCCGGTTGCCCGCGCTTTCAATCAATTTCTCAACCTGACAAATGTCGCGGAACAATATCACAGCATATCCCCACATGGTGAAGCTGCCAGCAACCCGGTTGCTTTGGCTAAGTTATTCACCCAGTTAAAAGAAAAAAATTTCAATAACGACGATCTGAAAAAAGCGGTGAATGAGCTGTCTATTGAACTGGTCCTCACCGCTCACCCAACGGAAATCGCACGTCGTACCTTGATCCACAAACTGGTAGCCGTTAACACCTGCCTGTCACAATTAGATCACGATGATCTGGCGGATTATGAGCGTAATAACATTATGCGCCGCCTGCGCCAGTTAGTTGCCCAGTCATGGCATACCGATGAAATCCGTAAAATCCGCCCTACTCCAATTGATGAAGCTAAATGGGGCTTCGCTATGGTGGAAAACAGCTTATGGGATGGTGTGCCGGCATTCCTGCGTGAATTCAATGAACAGTTGGAAGAGTCCATTGATTACAGCTTGCCGGTCGAAGCTGTTCCCATCCGTTTTACTTCCTGGATGGGCGGCGACCGCGACGGCAACCCGAATGTCACGGCTGAAGTTACTCGTCATGTATTACTACTTAGCCGCTGGAAAGCAGCCGATCTGTTCCTGAAAGATATTCAGGTTCTGGTTTCTGAATTATCCATGTCTGAATGCACATCAGAAGTTCGCAAACTGGCAGGTGGTGATGAAATTCTGGAACCTTATCGGGAAATTGCCAAAAAACTGCGAGCACAACTCAGCAATACACTGGAATATTTAGAGAAACGGCTGAAAGGGGAGCAAGTTTTGCCGCCCACTGATCTGCTGGTGGATAATGAACAGCTCTGGCAGCCCCTTTACGCCTGTTATCAATCACTGAAAACCTGTGGCATGGAAATCATCGCCAACGGCCAATTATTGGATATCCTGCGCCGTATTCGTTGCTTCGGTCTATCACTGGTACGCATTGATGTCCGTCAGGAAAGCAGCCGCCATACAACCGCCATGTCTGAATTGACGCAATACCTAGAATTAGGCGACTACGAAAGCTGGTCGGAAGAAGAGAAACAGGCTTTCTTGCTGCATGAACTGAATTCCAAACGCCCACTGATCCCACACAACTGGCAACCAAGCGCTGAAACTCAAGAAGTTTTCGAAACCTGTAAGGTGATTGCAGAATCACCTCAAGACGCCATCGCTGCTTACGTTATCTCAATGGCTAAAGTGCCCTCTGATGTATTAGCGGTTCACCTGCTGCTGAAAGAAGCCGGTTGTCCGTTCACCTTACCCGTTGCCCCGCTGTTCGAAACTCTTGATGACCTGAACAACGCCGAAAATGTTATTCAACAATTGATGAATATTCAATGGTATCGCTCGCTGATTCAGGACAAACAGATGGTGATGATTGGCTACTCTGACTCGGCAAAAGATGCCGGGGTGATGGCTGCGGGATGGGCGCAATACCGCGCACAAGATGCACTAATCAAAGCCTGTGAAAAAGAAGGCGTCACGCTGACTTTGTTCCACGGTCGCGGCGGTACCATTGGCCGTGGCGGCGCACCAGCACATGCAGCGCTGCTTTCCCAGCCACCGGGAAGCCTGAAAGGTGGGCTACGTGTCACTGAACAGGGTGAAATGATTCGCTTCAAATTCGGTCTGCCACAGGTCACTATCAGTAGTTTAGCGTTGTATGCCAGCGCAATTCTGGAAGCCAACCTGCTACCACCACCAGAACCTAAGCCGGAATGGCATCAGATAATGAATACCTTGTCTGATGTTTCTTGCAGGATGTATCGTGATTATGTGCGTGAACAACCTGATTTTGTGCCTTATTTCCGTGCTGCAACGCCAGAACTGGAATTGGCTAAACTCCCTTTGGGTTCTCGCCCGGCCAAACGCCGCCCGACAGGGGGTGTGGAAAGTTTGCGAGCTATCCCGTGGATTTTTGCCTGGACACAGAACCGCCTGATGTTGCCGGCCTGGTTAGGCGCAGGTGCTGCACTACAAACAGTCGTGAATGATGGTAAACAGGGTGTACTGGCAGAAATGTGCCGCGATTGGCCCTTCTTTACAACTCGCATTGGTATGCTGGAGATGGTTTTCGCTAAAGCGGACCTATGGTTGGCGGAATATTATGATCACCGCTTGGTAGACAAGAGTTTGTGGTCATTAGGTCAGAAGCTGCGTGAACAACTTTCAGCGGATATTAAAACGGTATTAACCATTTCCAAAGATGAACATCTGATGGCAGATTTACCGTGGATTGCAGAATCAATCGCCCTGCGTAATGTTTATACCGATCCATTAAACGTTTTGCAGGCAGAACTTCTGCTACGTTCCCGTCAGCAGCAACACCCTGATCCACAGCTTGAACAGGCGCTGATGGTCACAATAGCGGGTGTAGCGGCAGGAATGCGAAATACAGGTTAGTCGCTGTCAGCAGGAGACAATTTCCGCGTGACGGCAGTGATATTATTGAGCACGGTACGGGTAACCCCGGACTAAGATGTGCTCAATGGTATCACGGTTTTCCCACATTTACCGTTTGCGAAACTCAGGTGACTGCTCCCCGCCCTGATCGAGAGTTTATGGCGGTTTTTGCTAAATTATAGATGCAAACAATTTCTCGCCAGATGAAACGTGTTTGAAGAGCAATTCCTTAATCATTTACCCTCCCCTGTTCCGCTAAACAAAAACACGATAAGAGCAGGCTAAATCCCACTCATTACATAAATAAAATTTGATGATGTGATTTTTGCTCACTTCCTTAGAATCATGTTTTTCCATTTCTAAGAGGGTTCAATCGTGAAAAAAAATAAACTTGCTATTTTGTTATCTCTTGCTTCCTTGTTTGGTGCTAATGCCTACGCCCAAACAGAGCAACTTAAAGAAGTCCCTACTGCTCAAAAAGTCCAGATAGCGCAATCCCAGCTGCTGCCTAACGCTGAAAGCCCTATCCGGGCCGAAGAGAGGGATCTCAAAATTAATTCTGGACCTGTTGACGCACCCGCACCTCCGCTAACCAATATGTGGGTCTATGCCGTTGGCTCAACGAATTGCGGATGGGAATACACTTCCAACTTGTTTGCGACGACCTGCGATCACGGAGGACAGCAGCTCCGCGCCGCCGTTCTGGAAATTGGTTATGGATACAGCTCCTTTGCTTGGATGAACGGAAATATACTGCACAACTCCGCGATGTACGCTTCTACACCAGTTTGCATTACGAACGGGTACTACACTTGGCCGTGCACTGCGGGCCAAACTGTAGCCGGCTACCTTAGAGAATATAACCTCGATGGCAACCAGAATGGTACCTTCAGGTACCAAAACACTTCCACGAATTCGCCTTGGAATACCGAGTCAGTGCAGATCAACATTCTTTAATCTGCTGAAACTTACTTAAATCTGTAAAGGGCGGGAAACCGCCCTTATTCATTTTTATGTACAGGTATCGACACCGATGGTTTAGCCTTGTAATTAAGCAATTATATAAAATTAATTTAAAAGTTTACTTCTGTGAATTTCTCACAAATTATTTCCGTAAGGCCCCCTATAGGAGAGCCTATACCCAGTAATAAAGTCATTAATCAGCGAATGGTATTCTGATTAATCAAGCCCTTCGGTTTTTTCACCTGATATTTCCACCCGCATTGGGCGAAGGTTTACGACGATTTTTGCTAAACTTTGTGCCACGAGGTTCCTTGGATGCCTAACGGTGACCATCCTTGGTTTTCAGTGGCAGGAACTGTAGCCGTAAGATCCCTGGCTTGCTGTAACATTCGCCCGACCAAGCTGGCCAGCAACTCGGCATCCAGCTTATCCAGCCATTCACGGCTCCAAAGCAGGGTCTCACCCTCACCGCTGCGGCTCAATTGCAACGGCGGCCAGTCGGCTAATACAGCCAAAGAGCGGGGTTGAACATCACCCAGCGGAATAAACAAAGTCACCAGCTCATCACGTTGACGGATATGCAGGCTAAAAGGGCCAAGCGGCAGATCAAGCCCCTCCGGGTGCAGGGCCTCCTGTGTCAGCCCAAGGAGCCGACACAGATCCGATAATAGGAGATTGAACATGATTACTCTTTATGGTTGTCAAACACGGATTCAGTCGGCGGCCACAGGTTGGCGATTGGAGGCTTACTTGGTGTACCTCGTAGCTCACCACCTATGGTCGCGGCCCAAGGATCGATGACGCGTGCCTGAGAACCCCAAGTTTCTGGTTTGCTGAGCTCACTGTTGGGATCGCGACCGACTACCACGAAGCAGTGGGTCTGGGTATGCCCCTTGGAGCCACGATGAGCAACTACCTCAATGCGCTGCTGGTTGTCTTGATTGTGCTTCATCAATTCGGCTGCCGCAGAGTAGGCCAGGGTGGTACAGCAGCCAGCCTGGGCATTGGCAACATGGCGGGCGATGGATTGCAATTGGCCGAGGCTGACGTTGCCTCGCTTGGCGGCGATGGCTGCCATGTTAGACATCATGTTAGCCTGGTTATTAACCTTCTGACGATCCGGATTGTCATTGAATAACCGTAATCTCTCCATGATTTTCTGATAATGAGGATTCTGCTTACTAACGAAAGTGCCTGCATCGGTACATGCATAGGTTCCCATCTTCTGCAAGGTCGGCATGGCCTGTTGTAACATGGCCTTGATACCGGGCGCTACCACATTTGGCTGGTGGGCACGCACCATAGCACCCTGTTCCGCCAGAGCTTGTTTAAGCTCGGTGAGGCGGGTGCCACGGGCCGCCACCTCTTTGGGATGGTGGTTCTCCCAGTGCTGGATAGCATCCTGTACCCGTTGAGCCTGCCCGCTGCTAGGAGCACTCTGCAACTGGCGCAGTTCAGTGATCAACTGTTTGAGATCCGAACTCTGGAAGTGCAGAGGACCACGGTGAACAGACTGTTCGAACAGACGATTTCCCTGTTCGAGTAGAGGAGAGGCAGCTGCCTGCTGAGGAGCCTGCATTTGGCTAAGTGGCATACGGCCGCTAATGGGTGAAATTGGCATTATCTTTTCCAAAATTAGGTTGAATTAACTAGAGGCATCTTAGTATTTTTGCTGCCCTGCTTATGTAAAAAAGTGACCAGATTTTTGTCTATTTTGGGTATCAGAAGATTTCTGTTTTGAATGGAGCGTTCGCGCCCAATGCTACCTTGCAAAACACAATGAACTCTGCATTCAAGGTGAAACATGTTTGAAGAGCAATTCCTTGATCCAAACTATCATTCCAAGCTAATCAGAACCATTACAAGAGGTTTTACCTCTCTGTATTACACGCCTTAATGCAATAGTCTA